>CAZNHG010000005.1:0-31746 GCA_964572555.1 uncultured Devosiaceae bacterium
ATGTCGTCGAGCGAGCGATGCGAGAGCTTGCCGTATTGCAGCTCGTCATGCGCCACCCAGCTCTTCACGTCGAAAAGCACATGTCCTTCAGCGACATAGGCGTTCTCCTTCTCGATCAGGGTGACGATCATTTCGATCATCTCCGCGATCGTTTCGGTCGCGCGCGGCTGCATCGTCGGCTCGAGGCACCCGAGCGCGGCGACGTCCTTCTGGTACTGCCGGTGCGTCGCCTCGGTAACCTTGCGGATCGCCTCGTTGAGCGGCAGGTCCGGATAATCGCGCGCGGCCCGCGCGTTTATCTTGTCGTCGACGTCGGTGATGTTGCGCACATAGGTGACGTGGTCCGCCCCGTAGACATGGCGCAGGAACCTGAACAGCACGTCGAAAACGATGGCCGGGCGTGCATTGCCGATATGGGCATAGTCATAGACCGTCGGCCCGCAGGCGTAGACCCGCACATTGCCGGGATCGAGCGGCGTGAAATCCCGCTTTTCACGCGTATAGGTATCGTAGAATCTGGGTTTTGCGGTTGTGCCCGGCGTCATGGTCCCCTCGTCCTCGCCCATGCAAGATCGTCTGCCGGTGGCGGGCTCGGGTCATGTTCCAGAAAAGGAGAATGCAGAAAACCGCGCCGCCACCGTGATAGGTTAGCGGATAATGATGCAGCCGATAATGCAGATCGGGTTAACGGTCTTCATGAGGCGGCACAATGACCGCCAGCGCCCTTGAAATCAAGCGATTTTCTAGAGCGTGTCCAGAAAAAGTGGCACCCACTTTTTCGGTTCGGACGCGCGACAAAACAAGGACTTGAGGGTGTCGGGCTGAATGCAGTTCAGCGCGACACGCTCTAAGCCGCGGCGCCAGGGCACGAAAAAGGCGGCGCCGCAGCGCCGCCCGGAGTGTCTTCAAGGAGGTCGAGAACGCGACCACTCAGGAACTAGTCGTCATCGACGCGATAGTCCTGGTGGCACCCGCCACAGGTCTTGCCCATCGCCTGGAATGCCGGTGACTCCTGCCCGACATCACCCTCCTGGGTCGCGGCCAGTAGGTCCTGGGCCGCCGTGAGGGCGTTGTTCAACGCCACGTCGAATCCTTCGCGGTCTTCCCAGACGGAGGGCAGCGCCTCGGTGTCGGCGCCTTCCATGGAATCCTCCGGGAACAGGTCCTGAAGCTCGGTGAAGTTGTCGATCAGCGTCTGCGCCGCGGCCTGATCCTCGCCCTCGGTCGTGGCAATGGTCTTCATGCTCATGCCGTTGGACTTCATCAGCTCCTGGCGCTTCTCGATGGCGTCGGTGCCGCTCAGCATCTCCTGGGCGAGAACCGGTCCCGCAAATCCGGCAGCCAGAATGCCCGCGGCCGCCATGGCCTTCATCGTGTTCGATTTCATTGACGTCCCTCTCGATATTTCCCCGCTAAATCCTGCAACGGGCAGGCGCCGTCATGCAAAATGCCGCGTTCTGCTCCGCACCTTCCGATGCAAACGCGGCATGCCGCCTTCGGCAAGCCCGAATCTAGCGATCAAATTGTTCGGCAGGGAGAAACGGGTGTACACGATTTCTGACCAATGATCACGGCCGCGTGAGGTCGGCCGCGTGGAGCCCGCCGCTACGCCGGGCTTCCATGCACCTCGACCGTCTGCTCGATGGCTCCGAACAGATCGAGCCCCACGTCATTGCGCGCGCAGATGCGGACGATGTCCCCCGGCTGCAGGAACGGCGTCCTGGCTTCGCCGCCGTGCATCTTCTCCACCGTGCGCGCCTCGACGATGCAGGCGAATCCGATTCCGTCGCGCTTGATCGGCGGCACTTCCTCGTGCGCATTGGCGACGGTGCCCGAACCGATGATCGTTCCGGTTCCCAGCCGGCGCGTTCGCGCCGCCGTGACGAGCAGGTCGGCAAAGTCGAAATGCATGTCCTTGCCGGCATCGGGCTGGCCGAACAGCTCGCCGTTGATATGCACCTGGACGCGTGCATGCAGGCGATTGCCGGACCACAGCTCGCCCAGCTCGTCCGGAGTGACGACGACCGGCCCGAACGACGTGGCCGGTTTTGAATGAAAGAACCCGAACCCGTTCTTGAGATCGTCCGCAACCAGCCGGCGCAAAGAGACGTCGTTGCAGATGGTCAGAAGCCGGATCGCCGCCGCCGCTTCGGCGCGCGAGGCACCCATGGGAAGCGGCCCCGTGATCGCCGCGATCTCCGCCTCGAAATCGATGGCAAGATCCGCCTCCGGCACGGCGATGGCGTCGCGCGCGCCCGCCAGGCTGTCCGATCCGCCCTGGTAAAGCAGCGGCTTCTTGGTCTCGAGCCCCGCATCCTGCGAGCCCTTGAGCGAGCGCACACGCTCCAGATGTCCAAGATAGCCGGCCCCGTCGATCCACTGATACGCCCGCGGCAGCGGTGCGAGAGCGTTGGCCGGATCGAACTCCTGGCTGGCGATGCTGCCCGCATTGAGCTGCTCGTAGAGGTCGGCCAGCTTGGGCGCCGTCTCCTCCCAGGTGTCGAGCGCGGCCTGCAGCGTCGGCACGATGCGGCCGGCGGAAACGAATCGTGTCATATCGCTCGACACGACGACGAGGTGTCCGTCGGGCCGCCCGTTTTTCAGTGTCGCTAGTTTCATTTACGCGGGATGATCCTCGAACGGTTGACAGGCGGGTGCGGCGTTTACGCCGGGTAAAACAAAATCAGTGACATATCCGCTATCATTCTGCCACCTGTGCGGTGTTTGGGATAGGGCCAACAAAAAGCGAGAAGGATAGCCACAGGCCGATGCGCATCCGAGTCGTGCCGACAGTCCGCAATGCGCTCATGATCGCGCTGATCGGGACCGGCATCGCCGCCGATCAGGCGGCGCTTGCCCAGTCGTCGAGCTGTTCCGAGCTGTCGCGCACGCTCAATTCGCTCAACCGCGCGCGCGAGTTCCGCAATCTCGAACGCAACACCGACAGGGCGCGCCGCCTCGCCGGCCAGTTGCAGGACATGGAGAGCCAGTTCGTGCGCGGCGGCTGCCAGCAACGGCTCAACAACGACCAGCGGCTGACCGGCGACTGCCGGACGCTGGCCCGCAACATCATCGGCGCGCGCGAGGACTACAACGAGGTCTCGTCCCGCATCGAGACTGGCCAGGCCATCGCCGAGCAGCGCGAACTGGCCCTGCAACAGGTCGCGCGCTTCGGCTGCAACGCGCCCCGCTCCAATCGCTCCCGCGCCCGGTTCGAGGAGAATACCCCCCGGAACCGCTCGGCACGCGGCAACCTGCTCGACCGGCTGTTCGGGGGTGGTCGCGACGGCAACGTCGTCATCGACCAGAACAGCGGCTACGACTTCGGCAATCGCCAGACCCTGCGCAGCGTCTGCGTGCGCGCCTGCGACGGCTATTACTGGCCGGTGAGCTTCTCCACCCTGGCCGAATATCTCGGGAGCGACGCCGGACGCTGCGAGCAGCAGTGCCCGGGGTCCGACGTCTCGCTCTACTACTACCGCAATCCGGGCGAAGACCCCGAAGACATGGTGGACTTGCAGGGCAACCCCTACACGGCCACCGAAAACGCTTTCCGCTACCGCCGCGAATACGATGCGAGCTGCACGTGCCGGCAGCAGATCGATTACGGCACCATCTCGCTGACCGCGGATACGGGCGGCGAAAACGGGCGGGCGATGGTGCAGTTCGAGGAAAAGACCTTTCCCCTGCCCGCCCGCGACCCCCGGCGCGGCACGCAGGCGGTGGTCGCCGAGTTCATCGACGTCCCCCTGCCCCGCGAGCGGCCGCTGCGCGAAGGCGAAACCGCGCCCACGCGCCGGGCTGAAGCGCCGCGCCAGTACCGGCGCACCCGCGTGATCGAATTCGGGGACGAACGGATCAGGGTAGTCGGTCCAGACACGCCTTTCGCCCGATCAGGGGGAGAAGACTCTTGAGTTCGGGGCCGTCGCCCCGCCCCGTCAACGCCAGCCGCAACGGCATGAACAGCGCCCGCCCCTTGCGCCCCGAGGCCTGCTTGAGCGCGCCGGTCCAGGTACCCCAGGTCGTCTCGTCCCACGGCTCGCCGGGCAACAGTTCCCGCGCCTGCTCGAGGAACGCCCGGTCCTCCGGCTCGTAGGCCGGCTTCACGGGCCCGGTGACCAGCTTGGCCCATTCGGCGATATCCTCGAACCGCTCGAGATTCTCCCGCAGGGCCAGCCACAGCGCCTCGCTATCGACCCCGAGAGCGGCGAGCCGTGGGCGGGCCGTCGCATAGGGCATGGCGTGCAGGATGCGGGAATTGAGACTCTTCAGTTCTGCCGGATCGTAGCGGGCCGGGCCGTGCGAGACCATCGAGAAGTCGAGCCTGCCGGCCAGTTCATCCGTGGTGTCCACCGGCTCGATCGCCGCACTCGTGCCCGTCAGGACGGCGATTTCGGCAACGGCCTGCGGCTCGTATCCTTCCGCCCGCAACTCGGACAGCGCCAGCGAGCCCAGACGCTTGGACAGCCCCTGCCCCTTCTCGTCGGTAAGAAGGTTGTGATGCGCGAAAACCGGCGGCTCTGCACCGAGCGCCTCGAACAGCTCGATCTGCACACCGGTATTGGAGATGTGATCCTCGCCCCGGATCAGGTGCGTGATCCCGAGGTCGATATCGTCGACCACCGACGGAAGCGTATAGAGATAGGTCCCGTCCTCCCGGATGAGCACGGGATCGGACATCGAGGCGGTGTTCACCACCTGCTCACCGCGCACCAGATCGTCGAAAACGACCTGCCGCCCGTCGAGCCTGAACCGCCAGTGCGGCTTGCGTCCCTCCGCCTCGAGTGCAGCCCTGTCCGCCTCCGTCAGTTCCAGCGCCGCCCGGTCATAGATCGGCGGCCGCCCCAGCGCCCGGGCACGGGCCCGCTTGCGGTCGAGCTCGTCCGGCGTCTCGTAGCAGGGGTAGAGCCGCCCCGCCGCGATCAGCTTCTCGCGGGCGGCGGCGTAGAGATCGAACCGGTCCGACTGCCTGGCGACCTGGTGCGGCGTGATGCCGAGCCACGCGAGATCGGCCGCGATAGCCTCGGCATATTCGGCCCGCGAGCGCTCGGTGTCCGTGTCGTCGAAACGCAGGATGAACCGCCCCCCCGTCCTGAGCGCATACAGCCAGTTGAACAGCGCCGGCCGGGCATTGCCGATATGGATGTGGCCCGTCGGCGACGGGGCGAAACGGACGCAGGTCATGTCGCCCCGCTCTCGTCGCGGTAGCCGTTGGTGATCGGATATTTGCGTCCCAGCCCGAAGGACTTGGAGGTGAGCTTGACCCCCGGCCCCGCCTGCCGCCGCTTGTACTCGGCGATGTAGAGAAGCTTTTCGACCTTCTTGACCAGCTCGAGATCGTGCCCCTCGGCCACGATCTCGGCGATCGAACGCTCGCGCTCGACAAGCGCCTCGAGGATCGCATCGAGCTCGGGATAGGGTGGCAGGCTGTCCTGGTCGGTCTGGTCCGCGCGCAGTTCGGCACTCGGCGCCTTGGTGATGATGCTCGAGGGAATAACCTCGCCCTCGGGTCCGAGGCAGTCATCGGGCATATGCGAATTGCGCCACGCCGCAAGGTGATAGACCTGTGTCTTCAACAAGTCCTTGATGGGATTGAACCCGCCGTTCATGTCGCCGTAGATCGTCGCGTACCCTACGGCCACCTCCGACTTGTTGCCCGTGGTCAGCAGCATGCCGCCGAGCTTGTTGGAGATTGCCATCAGGATGGTGCCGCGCATGCGCGACTGGATGTTCTCCTCGGTGATATCGGGCCCGCGATTGCCGAAAATGGGCTGCAACTCCGCGAGCGCACTGTCGACAGGCCCGCCAACGGCCACCGTGTCGTAGCGCACACCCAGCCGCGACGCGCATTCCTTGGCGTCGCGCAGGCTTTCCTCCGAGGTGTAGCGATACGGCAGCATGACGCAGTGCACCTTGTCCGGCCCGATCGCATCCACGGCGATGGCCGCGACGGCAGAGGAATCGATACCGCCCGACAGGCCGATCACCACATGATCGAACCCGTTCTTGCGCAGATAATCGCGCAGCCCCAGAACACAGGCGCGCCACGGCGCTTCGTCCGGCGACAGGGGCTTTGCGTGCGGGCCTTTGACACAGTGCCAGCCCTGCGCGCCTTTCTCCCAGTCGGTGACGATGAAGTCCGTGGTGAACGACGCCCCCTCGAAGGCGATTTCACTCTGCACGCCCATGCCGAAGGACGCGCCGTCGAACACGAGTTCGTCCTGCCCGCCGACCTGGTTGAGATAGAGCAAGGGCAGCCCCGTCTCCGTAACGCGCGCGCGCACCAGGTCACGCCGGACATCGGGCTTGTCCCGCCAATACGGCGACCCGTTGGGACACAGGAGAATCTCCGCCCCGCCGTGCCTGAGCGCGGCACACACCGGCGCCTGCCAGATGTCCTCGCAAATCGGCACGCCCACGCCGATGCCCTGAATGGTGAACGGCCCGGGAAGCGGGCCCGGCGTGAAGTAACGCTTTTCGTAGAACACGTCCGTGTTCGGCAGCTCGTACTTGAAGCGCACGTCGATGATCGCGCCGTCCTCGGCCAGCACCACAGCGTTGTAGAGCCGTTCGCCCTCGCGCCACGGCGTGGGAATGAGCAGGCTCAGCCCCGTCCCCTCGCATGCCTTGGCGAGATCGCCCGCCGCCGCGATCGCGTCGGTGACGAACTGCGCCTTGCACAGCAGATCCTCGGGGAAATAGCCCGTCAGGCACAACTCGGGAAACATCAGGATATCCGCATCGGCCTCGAGCGCCTGCGCAACGGCATCCTTCGCCATGGCGCAATTGGCGGTGATGGCGCCAACCGTGGGATTGAGCTGCGCGAGTGCGATACGGAGACGGTCTGTCAAGAAACTGGCCCGGAACTGGTGGCAATCGCGGCAAGATTTATCCCGCCTGCCCCTCCGGGGCAAGCGGATGGAACCGCCAGTTGGTCGTAGGTCCGAATCCGGGTGTCAGAAGGTGCCGGTCAGTTCGGCGAGCAGGCCGTAGCGCAGGAATTCGAGGTTCTCGGTGTCGGAATAGAAGGACTGCCGGTTCCCCGGGGAGCCGACCTCCGATCCGGTGACGTATACCGTCGCCGGCCCCGTCAGATACGACGCCCGTCCGCCGACGCGCAGCGCCAGGTTCGTCGTGGGATGGAAGCCCAGCATGACCTCGGCAGAAGCACCGTACAGGTTGCCCTCGATCTCGCCCGGCGAGCCCTGCTGGTAGGTCGTACCGCCCGAGGTGAAGGTTCCGGTACTGAACGCACCATACCTCCCGTCGAGCCGGGCATAGGGGATTGCAGCCGCCTGGACGTTGAGGTCGATCATGCTGCTCACCTCGGTTCGGCCGGCCACGCCGAGGCGAAGCTGCTGGATGTTGAGCTCGTTCCACTTGCTGTCACCGCCACCGCCGGAGGTGGTGAACGAAACACGTCCCATGTCCGGCGATGCATTGTTGTACTGGTAGCCGACAAAACCGCCCGCCTGAACCGTTTCGTTGCCGAAGGGCATATAACCGAAGTCGGCCCCGGCGTAGCCGACCGTGCCGCCGTCCATGTCTTCGTCGGCACCACCGGTAGCCGGCGTGTTGTAGGTGCCATCGATCATGGCCGCCAAACCCGCTTGCCCCTTCAGGTAGGTCGAGGTCGAGTTGTCGTCGATGCGGCCATGCAACTCGATGATATGGCTCGTGTCGTCGGCGCTGTAGTCGCCGCCGCCGGCGGTCATCTGATGCGAGCCCATCGAGTACCAGTAGCGAATGCCGAACTCGAAATCGAGCGGATCGCCCTCGTTGCTCAAGTCCCAGTCCGGCTTGTAGGATTTTCTGAAATTGTCGCGAAAACCCTCAAGCTGATCCGCGGCATGCGCCGGGACGGCAACGGCCATCGCGCTGAAAACGGCAAGAACCGGGACGAAGCGAGACATAAGGTCCTCCGGAAGATGCGGGATATCCCCAACCAATCGAGAACCGTTTATGCGCCATTAGGGTTAATCTTCCCCTAAAGCCCGGCACGGGGGGAGTTTGTCCCGCCCGTTCCCTTTCAGAGCCCGACCGCCTGCGCGGTGCGCTTGGGGCGCCGCCCGTCGATCTCGGCGGCCACCAGGAAGGCCAGTTCCAGCGCCTGGCTGGCGTTGAGCCGCGGGTCGCAGTGGGTATGATAGCGGTCCGACAGGTCCGCCTCGGTCACCGCCGAAACGCCGCCCACGCACTCGGTGACGTCCTTGCCGGTCATCTCGACATGGATGCCGCCCGGATGCGTGCCCATCTCGCGATGCACGTCGAAGAAGGCCTTCACCTCGCCCAGCACCTGGTCGAACGGCCGGGTTTTCAGCCCGTTGGCGGCCTTGATCATGTTCCCGTGCATCGGGTCGCTGCACCACACCACCGTGTGGCCCGACTTCTTCACCGTCTCGACCAGCCGCGGCAGATGCTCGGTCACCTTGTCGGCCCCGAAGCGGCCGATCAGCGTGATCCGCCCCGCCTCGTTATCCGGGTTCAGCCGGTCGAGCAGGCGGCGCAGGTCGTCTTCATGAAGGCTCGGCCCGCACTTGATGCCGATGGGATTGTCGATCCCGGCGAAATACTCGACATGCGCCCCGTCCGGCTGGCGCGTGCGGTCGCCGATCCAGATCATGTGCCCGGAAGTGGCGTAGTTGTCGCCCGTAATCGAGTCCTGGCGCGTCAGCGCTTCCTCGTAACCCAGAAGCAGCGCTTCGTGGCTGGTGAAGAACCGCGTCTCCCTGAGGGCCGGCGTGTTCTCCGCCGTGATGCCCATGGCGCGCATGAAGTCGATGGCGTCGTCGATCTTGCGCGCCACGTCCTCATAGGCCGGATACCAGTTGGAGTCCTTCATGAACCCCATGGTCCACTCGTGCACACGCTCGAGATTGGCGAAACCGCCCGTCGAGAACGCGCGCAGCAGGTTCAGCGTCGCCGCGGACTGGCGATAGGCCATCAGCATGCGCTGCGGATCGGGCGTGCGCGCCTCTTCCGCGAACTCGATGCCGTTGATGATATCGCCGCGATAGCTGGGCAGCGTCACCCCGTCGATGGTTTCGGTATCCGACGAACGCGGCTTGGCGAACTGCCCCGCGACGCGCCCCACTTTTACCACCGGCTTCGATGCACCATGCGTGAGCACCACCGCCATCTGCAGGAACACGCGGAAGAAGTCGCGGATATGATCGGCATTGTGCTCGGCAAAGCTCTCCGCACAATCGCCGCCCTGCAGCAGGAACGCCTCGCCATTGGCGACATCGGCGAGATGCGTCTTGAGCTCCCGCGCCTCGCCCGCGAAAACCAGCGGCGGAAACGTCGCCAACTGTTGCTCCGTCTGCGCCAGCGCTGTGGCGTCCGGATATTCCGGCACCTGCGAAATCGGCTTCGTCCGCCAGCTCCCCGGGGTCCACGTACTCATCGGCCTGTCCTGTGCGATATCCGCCGCGCCCGCGCGGCATTTTCGGGCGGTCTAGCAGGGGCGGCACCCGCTGCCAAGTTTTTTGGCGGGCCCGGATTGATCGGCAGCCGCCGGCGCGCGGCTACCGCCGCAGCATGGTGCGCCGGAAGAACCAGCCCTGTATACCACCGAGCACCAGAAGGATCGCGCAAACGATCCAGAACGCCCACGGACTGTCCGCCCCCGGAATACCGCCCACATTGATGCCCAGCAGACCGGTGATCAGCCCCAGCGGCAGAAAGACCGCCGCGACGACCGAAAGCAGCAGCATCTGCCGGTTCATCGCTTCCGAGCGGGCGTCCAGAATCTGGTCGTGCACGATCTGCGCGCGGTCGCGGATGGCGTCGAGCTCCTCGGCCAGCCGCGTGACCCGGTCGGCGGCCTCCCGGACGCGGCTGCGCTCGCGCTCGGTCAGCCAGCTCAAGTCCTCGATTTCGAGTGTCGTCAGCGCATCCCGCTGGGGGAACATGTAGCGGCGCAGCACGATGGAGATGCGGCGCACATCGGCAAGCTGGCGGCGCGAGATGTCGGTCGTGCCATCGAGCACATCCTCCTCGAGATCGTCGATGCGCTCGTTGAGCGCGGCGACTGTCGGCTCCGCCCGGTCGGCCAGCCTCAGCGCCACCTTGGCGATCATGTCGCCCGGCGAGACGGGCAGGTTGTCGCGCTCGATATTGGCGATGAGATCGCGTACCGCCTGCAGCGGCCGCAGCCAGACGCTGATGACGCGCTTCTCCTCGACCCAGAACCGCAGCGAGATCATGTCCTCGGGCTCCTCGCCGGGGTTGAGGTTGACCCCGCGCAGGTTCAGCACGGCCCCCTCCCCGTGCACCGTGCAGCGCGGCCGCGTCTCCCCGGCAACCAGCGCCTCGACGACGAAGTGATCGAGCCCGCACTGGCGCAGCCATTCCATCGCTTCGTCGTTGCCGCGATTGAGGTGGATCCAGACGAAGCCGTCCTGGGGAGCCTCGGCCTTTTCGATGGGCACCTGCTGCCCCCGCCCCTTGCCGTCGAAGACGAAGGCGCTGATCGGCGGGAGCGCCGGAAGACCCGTGGAATCATTGCCGTCGGACTGCATGCGCAAAGTCTGGCGCAAGCCGCGAGTCGTGTCACCCGCTTTGTGTTGAACCGTCAGATACCGGCGTACCACTCGTAGCCACGGTCGGCCCAATAGCTGCCCTTGCCACGGCCGAACTGCGCGAAACTCTCCACCAGCTCGATTTCCCTGACGTACTTGGGTTGCTTGTACCCCAGTGCCCGCTCGATCCGCACGCGGATCGGCGCACCGTTGGACACGGGCAGCGTCTCGTCGTTCAGCCCATACGCGGCGATCGTCTGGGGATGCCGCGCATCGATCATGTCGCAGCTCTCGTAATAGGCGTTGTCGCCCGACAGTCCGCTGCCCAGCGTATCGAAGCAGTGGAAGACGACGTAGCGCGCCTCCGGTTTCACACCCGCCTGGTCCAGCAGCAGCGACAGTGGCGTACCCGTCCACTTGGCGATGCAGCTCCACCCCTCGACACAGTCGTGCCGCGTGATCTGGGTTCGCGAGGGCATGTTGCGCAACTCGTCGAGCGAAAAGTCCACCTGCTGCTCCACGAGCCCCGAAATCCGCAACCGATAGCCCGCAAAGCCGTTGTTGCGCAGCGCGACGTAATCCTCGGTGTTCGGATTGGTCGACCCGTTCGGCCGCTGTCCCTGCCGGATGGCGCTTTCGGGGTATTCCGGCGCCAGCGCGTGCGGACCGAGCAGGAGGCGCTGTACCCGATAGGTCAGGCCGTTGGCCGATTCCAGCACGTCGCGCACCGCGTTGTCGCGATCGCCGAGAAAGTCGAACTGGCTGCACCCCGAAACCGAGCTCGCCGCGACGATACCGCCCGAAGCGCGCAGGAAACGGCGGCGCGTAAGCCCCTTACTCATTGGAATCCTCCTCGAGACGGGTGCGATAACGCCCGGTGATCATCGAGCGCATCTCGTTGATCGGGCCGGCGGCGATGACCATGACGATGTGGATGACGAAGAACAGCACCAGCGCGCTCATGCCGAGGAAATGGATGGTACGCGCCGTCTGCCGCCCGCCGAAAATGTCGAGAAGCCACGGCCACGCCGCGTTCATACCCGGCGACATGGCGAGCCCGGTCAGGATCATCAGCGGGAACAGGATCAGCAATACGACGGTGTAGCTGATCTTTTGCAGCGTGTTGTAGCGCGCCCCGTGATCGAACCGGAACCTGAGGTGATCGGCGATGTCGCGCCCCAGCCGCCGCCAGTCGCGCGCCCTGGGCACCACGTCGCGCCACAAGTGCCGGTTCACCAGGCTCGCCACCAGCCATACCAGCAGCGTGCCCGCCAGGATCCACGCGAAGAAGAAATGCACCACCCGCCCGGTCGCCAGATCGCGATACGAGGGAATGGTCGCCCAGCCGGGAAACCCGGTCACGCGGCCCTCGTCACCCTCGCCGACCCAGCCCATCACGCCGGTCGTGTCGAACTGCGCACCGAGAATCTCGGTATATCCGCGCGGCCCGTTCTCGGTGTTGCGCGCATAGACCGAGAAGACCGAGTTGTCGAATTCGAACCCTGACTGTTCGCCGATATAGAGTGAGGGGTGCGCGTTGAATATCTGCAGCCCCGTCAGCAGCAGGAAGAACAGGCAGATCGCCCACACCCAGTGCGTAACCCGCGTCCAGCCGGACTGGCGCTTGACCAGCCTGCCCTTCTTCGCGGAAGTCCCGCCCTGTTCCTCGATTGCAGCCACCTGTCGCCCCTCGTCGTTTCGTGCAGCTTTTGCACCAGGTAACGAGGCAAGGCCAATCAAGGTTTCATGAGCGCCGCGTTACTCGGTGCGCGCCGCCCAGTTGATTCCGCGCCGCAGAATGGTTGCCATCTCGGGGACTTCGAATTCGCTGGCCTGATGGCCGAGCGTGGAGTGAAAGACCTTGCCCTGGCCGTATCGGTGCTTCCACACCACCGGCATTTCGACCCCCTCGATCCAGGAATGATGCTCCCCGCTGAAGGTCGTGGTCGCCAGAACCTCGACCGCCGGATCCATGTGCATGTAGTACTGTTCGGACGTGTAGTCGAAATCCTTGATGCCCTGCATGATCGGATCGTCGGACCTTGTCACGTTGACCCTGTAGTCGATGATGTCGCCCGGATGGGCCACCCACTGTCCGCCGACCATGAACTGATACTCGACGCTCTCGCGGAAGGCATCGCTCATCCCGCCGTGATGCCCGGCGAGGCCGACACCACCCTCGACCGCCTTGGTCAGGTTGGCCGCCTCCTCGTCCTTGATCTTCGAGCGCGTGTGAATCGGGACGATCAGCGAAAGATCGTGAATCCCCGGATCGGCGAACGCCGCCGTATCCGTTTCCATGCGCACCGAAAAGCCGTCCTCGTGCAGCCATCGGCGGTAGATCGCAGCACATTCCTCTGGGTCGTGGCCTTCCCAGCCACCCCATACAATCATCGCTTCACGCATCAGATAAAACCTCCCGCATGACATCCGCCCGCACGGATGCATTCGCGCGCCAGAAAACCTTGTTGCCCCGATCGATGCAAGAGCGAGAACCGCGCAGGGCCGATTTTGCCACAGACTTCACGGTCTCAGCCGATTCGGGCCGAAAGTGGGCTTCTCATACCCCGTCGAAACGGTCGATCACCACGATGCCGTGGCCGGTGAAACCGTTCAGGCGCTCGAGCATCTCGCCGGTCTCCTCGAGCGCGATGCGCCGGGTGACGAGCCGCTCGGGCGCGATCCGGCCCGCCTCGATCATCGTGAAGAGGTCGTGGAACCGGTTCGCCGCGATGCCCCGCGTGCCGAAAATCGCGATCTGACGGGCATAGACGAGGTCCAGCAGCGGCAGTGCCTGCGTGGCATGAGGGCCCAGCGGCATGCCGATCTGCACGTGCCGCCCCAGCCGCCGCAACCCGTGAATGGAGTTGCTGAACGTCTCCGTGATACCCAGCGCGTCGAGCGAGACATGGACGCCCCCGCCCGTCATCTCGCGCACCGTGCCGCCGACATCGTCCTGTCCGGACACGTTGATCACCGCGGCGGCCCCGAACTCCCTGGCAAGGGCGAGCGCATCGTCGTTGATATCGAGGGCGATCACCTGCGCCCCCAGCGCCGAGGCGATCATCACCGCCGACAGCCCCACGCCGCCGGCGCCGTGCACGGCCACCCACTCGCCGGCCCGCACCTGCGCGCGGTCGACCAGGCCCCGGAACGCCGTGGTCACCCGGCACCCCATGCCGGCGGCGGTGACGAAATCCAGCGCCTCCGGCAGGCACACGAGGTTGAAATCGGCATGCGGCACGGCGATCCGCTCGGCGAATGCCCCATGGCCGGTAAAGCCGACGACGTGCTGGTTGGCACACACGGTCGCATCGCCGTGCAGGCAGTCCGGGCACTCCCCGCACGAGAGGATGAACGGCGCCGTCACCCGGTCGCCCGCCGCGAACATCGTGCAATGCGGGCCGGCCTCGACCACCTCGCCGGCGAACTCGTGCCCGCCCACATGCGGCGCCGACACGTCCGGATCGCTCCCCCTCCAGGCATGCCAGTCGGACCGGCACACGCCGCACGCCCTGATGGCGACGATCGCGCCATCGTGCGGGCACTCGGGCTCGGCGATATCCCGTACCGTCACCGGCGCGTTGAAACTGTCGTAAACGGCTGCACGCATGCGAATATCCAGGATGCTGGAGCGTTTTCAGAACAAGTGGATACCACTTGTTCGGTTCGAGAACGCGACCACTTAAGAACTTAGAGCTTCCGTTCTGATTCAATCAGGACGGAAAATGCTCTAAAAGGGCTTGAACGCTTCCGCATACAGCCCTGAATGGGCGCGGTCAAACCGCCATCAGGCCCGAAGGCGCGGCCCGTGAGCGTCGGTCACCTGCTGGCGCAGATAGCGCACGGTATTGAGCTGCCGGTCCTTGAGCCACGCGGCGAGCACCTTCCCCTCCATCGGGGAGGCGAAATAGAACCCCTGCAGGATCTCGCACCCGAAACTGCGCAGCATCGTCGCCTGCTCCAGCGTCTCCACACCCTCGGCAACGGTGGTGCAGCCCAGCCCCTGCGCCATGTCGATGGTCGCCGCCACGATGACGCACGCGCGCTCGTCCTCGGTGACACCTGCAGTCAGCGGCCCGTCGATCTTGATCGTGTTGACGTCGAGCCCGGCCAGGCGCGCCAGGTTGGAGTAACCGCGTCCGAAATCGTCGAGTGACACCTTGAAGCCGGCCGCGCGCAGCTTGTCGATGATCTGGCGGGCGTGGTCCATCGAGGCGAGGACGGCCTCCTCGGTGATCTCGATCTCGATGCGCGAGGGATCGACCCCCTCCCCGAGAACGACCTCCAGCGCCCGCTGCGCAAACCCGCGCATGCCGAAGTGACGCGGTGCGATGTTCACCGCCACCCCGAGATCGATGCCGAGCGCATCCCAGCGCTTGATCTGGCGCGCCGCCTCCCCCAGCGCCCACTCGCCGATTTCGATCACGACGTCGGTGTGCTCTATGACCGGAATGAAGGCGTTCGGGTTCATCAGCCCGCGCTGCGGATGCTCCCAGCGGATAAGCGCCTCGACGGCGTCGACCGCGCCGGTGGTGCTGTTCACCTTGGGCTGGAAGTGCAGGATGAACTCGCCGGCCGCCAGCCCGCGCGTCATGTCGGCCCGCATCTCCGCCGAGGTCATGTCGCCGATCTCCGGCCGATAGACCTCCGCCCGGTTCTTGCCGCTGCGCTTGGCGTGATAGAGCGCCAGGTCCGCCAGCTTGGCGAGGTTGTCGTAGTCGGTGCCGTGCTTGGGGAAGCAGGCCGCCCCCAGGCTCGCCTCGTTGGCGATA
Source organism: uncultured Devosiaceae bacterium (assembly GCA_964572555.1). GTDB lineage: Bacteria > Pseudomonadota > Alphaproteobacteria > Rhizobiales > Devosiaceae > CAZNHG01. The sequence continues at coordinate 15,299 of CAZNHG010000005.1, forward strand.
CCGGCCAGGTTGGCCGTGCCGAAATCGGGCAGCGGCCGGCCGACCTCCGTGCGGATGAACTCGAGAACCTTGTCGAGCTGCTGGTTGTCCCCGACGATCGGCACGAAGACGCGGAAGCTGTTGCCGCCGTTCGAGCCGATCACCGGGACGCGTGCCAGCTTGTCTACGGGGATTGCATCCTCGGGATTGCGGTTGATCGGCTTCGTCCCGGTCGCGCGATGCACCGCGAAGGCGAGCCGGTCCGCCAGCGCGCGCAGCACCTGGTTGGACCGGTCGTGCCCGACGGCGTCGTAGATCTCGCGGAAATCGTCGATATCGAGCGCTATGAGCGCCCCCGTCCCGTCGTGCGCGGACAGCCAGTCGAGTTGACGGGCGACGAGCGTCTGGAATGCCTCGCGATTGGGCAGCGCTGTGATGGAATCGGTGAATGCAAGCCGGCGGATGCGCGCCTGGCTCTGGTGCAAGGCGCGCACCATGGCGTTGTAGTTGTCCTGCAGCGCCGCCACCTCGCGCGGAATGGGCGCCCCCGGTTCGACCGGAACCTGCTTGAGATCGCTCCCGTCGCCCGAACGGGCAATAGCCGCGCTGATCCGCTCGAGCGGCCGCGCCACGCGCATGGATATCCACAACGCCAAAGCCGCCGCGACGGCAAGGCTCACGCCCAGAATGGCGATTCCCGTGCCCTGCACGCTCGCCGCCTGCGCGCGCAATTCGGCAACCGGCTGCGAGACGATCACGCCCCACCCCGGCCCGGGGACGCTGACGAACCCGGCGATCTTCTCACCGGCGGCCGTCTGATAGGTCGCGATGCCGGACTCGCGCTCGATGAGGCGCTGCACGACGGGCTGGTCGGCAAGATTGTGCCGGTTGCGCACCCAACCGGCATTCGGGTGCGCCAGTACTGTCCCTTCGCTGTCGACGATGGCTGCCCGCCCCTTCTCGCCAAAGGAAACACCCTGGATGAGGCGGGCGAAATACCCTGTCGACAGCGTGCCGACCGCGAGCTTGTCGTCCAGCCGGCGAACGACGTGGATCACCGTATCGCCGCGAAGATCGCCGGACATGACGGGCGTGAAGCGCGTTCCGCCGCGCGACGCCTTTTCTCTCAATGCATCGAACAGCCCCTCGGTATAGAACTGCGGACATGACCGGCTGGTTCCGGGTGCCGACGCCAGCACGCCGCCGGATGCGGGATCGGCGATACAAAGGCTGCGGAATCCCGCCTGCCCCAGAAGCGCCCCGGCATCCGCGCTCGCGGCACCTGCCGCGGTCCGTTCGGCAACGAGCTCGAACACCGAAATCACGGCACTCCGGTAGCGCTCCAGCGAGTCCCCGAGATTGTGCGCCAACACCAGGTGCTTGTCTTCGACCGAGCGGTATTCGTTATGCAGAATGCTCTGCGCGGTCCACAGCCCGAAAAGGGCCACCGGCGCGAGCGCCACCAACACGAACAGGGCCAGCAGAATATAACGGATCCGCATTTCCGCGCTGCCTCGAAAGGGTCAAGTAAAATCGACCGTCTCACAAAGTTCTCACCAATTAGTGAGTAGCAAGCCGAAATTGCCGCAGCGTTAACGAAGCGTTGAATTGCGAGCACACATGAATACTCGATACCGAACAATTAAGGCGGCACCCGAAAGATACGTCCTTTTATTGAGCGTTTTCAGTGCGTTGCGAGCAGGTCTGGATCGCCGGGCGATTAATCCAAATCGCCCGGCGATCCAGATTCCTGGGGGTCGCGCCGGTTAAGCGAAAAACCGGAGTCCACTTTTTCGCCCGGCGCTCTAGAATCTCCCCGCCAGCTGCCCGCCAATCGAGGTGACGAGATAGTCGGACGTTGTCAGCCCGCTGAAACTGCCCTTGAACGACAGCGAAACCGTCTCGGAGAGCGCCGCGTTCAATCCACCGCTGACCTTGGCATCGAGGTCGTTGATCGGATCCGCCGTGGGGGCGGGCGCGGGCGTCGTCTCGTTCATGAACGTCCAGTCGAGTTGCGCGCCGACCCAGGGCTCGAGCGACTTGCCGCCGCTCATCGGCATCGTGTAGCCGGTCTGGAAGCCCACGGATGCCACCCCCGTCTCGGTCTGCCGTGATGGCGAGCTGGCGCCGGACGTCTCCGTGTAGGCATCCTGCCACTCGCTCGAATAGGTCAACGACGCCTTGGGCGAGAACCGGAGATTGTCGACGCGGAACAGGCCCGTCAGGGTGCCGGTGACACCGAGGGACTGCGAGTCGTACTCCGCGCTGGAGCCGCCAACGGCAAAACTGTTGTCGGTGCTGGCGTACTGGATCACGCCGTTCGCGAACACCTTGTCGCCCAGAAGCGTGCCGGCATAGGCGCCGATACCCAGCCCGTCGCCTTCGAGTGTGCCGTCGCCCGAGCTGCTCTGCGTGTCGTAGCTGCTGGTATTGGCCGATCCCATCACGCCCAGCACCGTGCCGCCGCCGAGCTGGCGGTCGATGCCGAACGCGCCCTGGATGATATCGCCCTGGAAGCCGTCGGTCGCCGATGTACGGTCCGAATAGGTGTAGGTGAGATCGCCCCAGGCATTCCACTTGGGCGGCGCGGGCCGCGCCTGCTCCTCGAACTGGTCGAACGCCCCGCCGGTCCCGTCGTCCTCCTGCTCGGAATAGCTCATCATCGCAAGAGTACCGCCACCCGTCTCGAGCGGGAAGAAGCGCTGCGTCAACTGACCGCGAACGCGTTCAGCCAAACCATGCGTGGTGGAAATCAGTCGTTGAGTGCGGACGTCGTTGCCGGGCTGGCACGGCCCCGGCTCGTCGTCGGCGGCACATTCCTCTTCGTTCTGCCGTTGCTGCTGTGCGCTCGCCGGCATGGCCACCGCCAGCGCGGCAACCGCGAGGCCGGCCACCAGCCCCGCGAACAGTCGTTCGGTGTGTTTCATGCCCTCACCCCGACAATTGCTTTCGCGAAATACACACTAACCTGTGCCCCAGCATGACAGTATTCGCCGCAAATCAAAAGCTTGGTTGCTGCATCCGCCGCAAAACCGGCAACTTCATTTCCCAGGTGTCACGCGGGAACAACACTCTCTCGTCCGTTGAAAAAGCGAGGCGGTGCCGGGCCCTCGACCGACACCGCCTGCCACGAAGACTAATAAAACCGGGGCCGGCGGCCGCCCCCAAAGGAAGCCGTCGTCCCTCACCCGGTTCAGTCTTCGTTGGGGCCGGGGGGATTGACCAGCTTCCCACCGTCGTGGAAGCGGGCAGATCCACCCCCGCCGCCGCCACCCTGCCCTCCGGCAGGATGCGGCTGACTGACGAGATCGTACCGCGAGACGAACTGATAGCCGCCGCCAACGCCCTGGTCGGCCCCGTCCCGCGCCGGCACGCCGCGCCGTGAAATGCGCTCGAACTCCTTGAGAAACTCGCCCTTGGGATCCTCTCGCAGCGCACGTATTGCGTTGCAGGTCGCGGAACCGCAATTGGGCGCTATTGCGCCGCCGCCCTCTTCTTCACCGGTAAGAAGACGGTCGAGATTTTCGCTCGGTATGGGCTCGACCTCCCGCCGCTGCGAGACCACCTCGCCCTCGGCATCCACCTTCTGGGTGGTGGTCGAGATCTGTTCGTCAACGAAGATCGAAACGACGGTCGAGCTGCCATCGGGATGCTGAGTATGGATCTGCTGACCGTATGTCCCGTCCGCGTAGTGATAGCCGGTCACGGTCGTGTAGGAACCGTCGTCGCCTCGATAACCGATGGGGTCCGTGATTATCGTACCGTCATCGCGACCCTGCGAGGCGAGGCCGCCCTTCGCCGCGTTGAACATGTCTTCGGGAGAACCGCCGGTGACCTCGTCGGCGAACTTTCCGGCCGGCGTGTCCGCACCGTTCGACCCCATGTCGGGCATCAGGTCGAGAACGCCCGGCGCACCGTCGCCCCCGCCCATCCAGCCGGGCCGCTCCATACCGGCAAAGGGATCGTCCGGCTCATCCGGCCCGCCCATCGGATTGTCGAACCCGTCGGGCGCGAACTCGGACATATCGAACCCGATCTCGCTGCTGTCCATGATGTCCCCCAGCCCGCGGGCGGCGGCGGCATCCATGATGGCATCCATGTCCGCGCCCGATAGTCGGTCGCCGGAAAGCTGGACCGCGGGCAGCTCCGCCGGCGACTGCACTGCCGGAAGCTGCACGGCGGGCAGCAGCAAGCCGTCGGGATCGATACTGAGATCGCCCACGAGATTGTCACGGTCGAGCCGCTCCCGCGGGATCGGCGCGTTGGCGACGATCACCGCACGCGTTTGCCGCGCCTTGCCGCCGTTACTTGAATCATCGTCCGATCCGTCATTCTTGTCGTCATCGGACTTTTTCTTCGCCTTCTCGGCTTCCTGCGCGTTTTGCATGAGGCGCACCGTATCGACGGGATCGATCCGCGGAATGGTGACATTCGGCTGGGCCGGTCGCGGCACCTGGTTTGGCACGTATGACGTCACGGGCAGCGGCGCATTCGCCATCTGCGCGTGCGCCACCGTGGGCAGCACGAGTGCTGTGGTCACGGCGAATGCGGTAAGTATCCTGCTCATTTCGGGCCCTCCTTGGAACGGCGTCACAAACGTCCTGCCCATGGGACGCATTATGGCCGCGAAAGGTTCAAACCCGGATCACATGTCGGCGCGCGGGGCGTTTTTACCCTGTATGCATGCAGGGGTGCCACACGGCGGCAAACGCGCTAGAATTGTGTAGTTTATGTCCTAATACGCATTCGTTTGAACCTTTTTCCCGGACGGCGCGTCTATGGGGGTACGAGACGGACAGCATGGAGACCGCTGACAAAGACCGCGAGCTCATCGCCCGCGTCGCCAAGCGGGATAGCACCGCCCTGAGAGCCTTGTTCACGCTCTATCAGGTCCGGCTCTATCGCTTCGTCTTCCGTCTCGTGCGCAACGAGGCGATCGCCGAGGAGCTGGTCAACGACACCTTCGTGAAGGTGTGGACCAAGGCCGGCACCTACACGGGACAATCCACGGTTTCGACCTGGATTTTCACGATCGCCAGAAACGAGGCCATGAGCCTGTTGCGCCGGAAAACCGAGGCGGCACTCGACGACGAGGCCGCCGGTCAACTGGAGGATGAAAGCGATACCCAGGACGTAAGCGTTGCCAAGAAGGACAAGGGGGCCCTGATGCGCACATGCATCGACAAGCTCTCCGACGCGCACCGGGAAGTGATTGACCTGGTCTACTACCAGGAGAAATCCGTTCAGGAAGTCAGCGAGATACTCGACATTCCTGAGAACACGGTGAAAACGCGCATGTACCACGCACGGCAACAGCTTTCCACGCACTTCAAGCGTGCCGGTATCGATAGAGGCTGGCCATGAGCAACGAAGACGACATCAAGGATATCGACGAGGCCGAACTGCTGCTGCCCTGGTACGTGGCCGGCACGCTCTCACGCGAAGACACGGCCAGGGTCGAGGCGTGGCTTGCCGAAAACCCGGAAGCCCAGGATCACCTCGCCCGCGTCGAGGAAGAGTTCGACGTCTCCGTCGCTGCGGCCGAGGAGATTCCGATGCCCCGCGCGGACGCGGTCGACGACGTGATGGCGGCCATCGGCGCCGATACGCAGCAGCAGGCATCGCACGGCAACTCGATTCTCATGCGGCTGTGGGACATGCTCTCCCCGCCCGTCGCCATGGCGGGCGCGGCGGCACTTGCCCTGCTCGTCGTCGCCCAGGGCATCACCATCGGCGTGATGGTCAACGATCGCCAGCCCGGCATGACCTTCGAGACGGCCTCCGCCCCCGCGGAGCGCGCCGTCGCGGCGGATGAAGCCACGGCGCTGGTCGCCTTCCAACCCGGGACCCCGTTCGAGGACATCTCCCAGGGCCTGGCCGACGCCAACCTGCGCATCGTCGACGGCCCCAACCCGGGCGGCGTCTACCGCATCGCCGCGGCTGACACCGAACAAGGCCGCTCAGCGCTCGATACCTTCGGCGGCAGCGAGATCATCCGGTTCTATTCGGGCATCAATGGAGGGGAGTGAAGCAACATGCTCGCACGCACCCTTTGGCTCACACTCGGCTTCGTGCTCGCGCTCGGAACCATGTCGCTGGGCGTGGTGAACGCTCCGGCTCAATTCACCAACGTGCCGCCCACCATACCTCCACCTACCGGCACACCCACACCCACGGTAACGCCGAACGTGCCGCAACCCATGGTGGAACCGAACTTCAACGTTCCGGAGCCGGCCGGCCAGCCGCAGGGCGACCCCACGCCGCAGCCGGCCGAACCCGAGCCGGTGACCGAGGCGCGTACACCCGTCACGCCGCCAGTGGCGCCGCGCCCCATGCCGGACATCCAGCGCGAACCCGTGCTTGTCGAGGGCATAGTCCAGCCGCGCGGACGCCCGCTGATGACGCTGGGCCGCCCGGCCCTGCTCGACGCCGAGCGCCGTCTCAACCAGATCGTGGCACTTGTCGAGCCCGCCGGCGCCACACCTGCGGACCTGACGGGCGACTACGGCCTCGAACTGGTCTCGGAATCGCAACTCGCCATGATGGACGCCCGCCTGCTCCTGCTGCAGGTCCCGCAGGGCACCGACGTCGACACCATGGTGGGCACGCTGATCGGCGATTCCCGCGTGATCGCCGCCCAGCCCAACTACGTCTTCGAGGTGCAGCAGGACGACACGGGCACCGGCGCGCTGCGTGACCTGCAATATGCGCCCCGGCGCATGGCGCTTGCCGACGCGCACACCATTACGCGCGGCGCGAACACCACTATCGCCGTCATCGACACCGGCATCGACCTAGACCATGCCGAATTCACCGCCTGCAACATCTCGACCTTCGATGCCGTGGGAAAGCCGAGCGAGGCGCCCGAACCGCACGGCACGGCCATCGCCGGGCTGATCGGCGCCAACACCGGCATGATGGGCGTCGCCCCGGAGGCCAACCTCCTCGCGGTCCGCGCCTTCTCCCAGAGCCCGGACGGCCGGTTCCTCTCGGACACCCACACCATCGCGCAGGCCGTCGACTGGGCGATCGGCCACAAGGCAGGCATCCTCAACATGAGCTTCGCCGGCCCTGCCGACCCGCTGATCCTGAAGATGCTCGACGGCCTGCCCGGCAACGTGCTGGTTGTCGCGGCCGCGGGCAATAACGGCCCCGATGCCGCCCCCGCTTACCCGGCCGCACACCCGAACGCAATTGCCGTCACGGCAACGGACTCGCGGGATGCGCTCTATTCCAACGCCAATCGCGGCATCTATGTCAGCGTCGCCGCCCCGGGCGTCGACGTCATCGCGCCATCGCCCGGCAATGGCTACGACATGAGTTCGGGCACCTCCATCGCCACCGCGCATCTGAGCGGTATCATTGCGCTCATGCTCTCGCAGGCCCCGGACCTGACGCGCGCGGAGATCGTCGACATGATCGGCGCAACCGCCACGGATGCCGGCCCGCCGGGCCCCGATCCCGAGTTCGGCGCCGGGCTCGTCAACGCGTTCAAGGCGACGCAGCGGGTGGCGGAACGCTGACCGGTCCGTGAGCCGGTCGGCGGCCGAAATCGCAATTGAGGGGTGTCAAACATCTGACACATCGCGCATGCTAATCGGCTCTCGCAATTCCAGCCGCCGGAGTCGGTTTCTCGAATGTCCGATAACCTGAACATCAGGAACGCCCGCATCGTTCTGGCCGACGAGGTGATCGAAGGCACGCTGTCCGCGAAGGACAGCATGATCCACGCCCTCGACCACGGCAACGGCACGGCCGGCGAGGATTTCGAGGGCGACTATCTCGTCCCCGGCCTTGTCGAGTTGCACACCGATCATCTCGAGAATCACTATCACCCGCGCCCCAAGGTGTTCTGGAACGCCACCGCCGCGCTGCAGGCACACGACGCGCAGGTGGCGGCGTCCGGCATCACGACCGTGTTCGACGCCGTGCGCATCGGCTCGGATGCCGACCAGAACTACGATCTTGGCGAGCACGTCGAGATCCTCGTCGACACCATTCGCGGCGCCAGGGCCGACGAACGCCTGCGCGCCGATCACTACATCCACCTGCGCTGCGAGCTGGCGACGGCCGACGCGCTCGAGCACTTCGAGACCTATTGCGATCTCGACGCAGTGCGCCTCGCCTCGCTGATGGACCACACACCCGGCCAGCGCCAGTTCGTCTCGATGGACCTGTACTACGCCTACTACCAGGGCAAATCGGGGCGCACGGACGAGGAGATGAAGCAGTTCATCGCAGCGCGCATGGCCGACCAGGAGCGCTTTTCCGAAACCAACCGCCACGGCATCGTCAGCCGCTGCGAGACGGGCCGGATCGTGCTCGCCAGTCACGACGACGCAACCGCCGATCATATCGCCGAGGCCATCGCCAACGGTGTGCGCATCGCCGAGTTTCCCACCACCCGCGCGGCGGCCGATGCAGCACGCGGCGCGGGCCTGGCGATCCTCATGGGCGCCCCCAACATCGTGCGCGGCAAGTCGCACTCGGGCAACGTGTCCGCCGCCGACCTGGCGCGCGACGGCCTGCTGGACGTTCTCAGCTCCGACTACGTCCCCTTCTCGCTCATGCAGGCCGCTTTCGAGCTGCCCGAGCGCGTCGAGGGGATCGATCTGAGCGCTGCCATCGCCAAGGTCTCGAAAAACCCGGCCAAGGCCGCGGGCATGACCGATCGCGGCGAAATCGCCGTCGGCAAGCGCGCGGACTTCGCCCGCGTCGCCATGCGCGGCGGCGTGCCCATCGTCCGCGCGGTATGGCGTGAAGGCCAAAGGGTCATCTGACGTGACGGCACCGGGCACCCTCGTCCTGGTCGTGGGCCCCTCCGGGGCCGGAAAGGACACGCTCATCAATGCCGCCCGCGAGCGCCTCGAGGGCGATCCGCGCTTCGCCTTCCCGCATCGCATCGTCACGCGCGACGCCGTTGCGGACCTCGAGGAACACGACACGGTCGACTGGCCCACCTTCGAGCGCCGCCGCGCCGACGGCACCTGCGCCCTGAGCTGGGAAGCTCACGGGCTAGGATATCTCCTTCCCCGCGAGATCGACACGCTGCTCGCGAACGGCAAGACCGTCGTGTGCAACGTCTCGCGCCGCGTCATTGCCGAAGCCGAACGCAAATACCGCTCGGTCCACGTCATCGTGGTCACCGCGGATCGGACGGTTCGCACCGAGCGCCTGTTCGCCCGCGGTCGCGAGACGCGCGAGGAGATCGCGGCCCGCCTCGAACGCGAGCCCGCCTCCGTTTCCAACGCCTCGAACGTCTCACGGGTCGATAACTCGGGTCAGCTCGGGAACGGGATAGCGGCGTTTGTTGAAGTTTTGCAGCAAGTGGGTATCAGCCCGGGAACAGCGGAGACCACACTATGAACGCCCCCATGGAGAAACCCGGCCTCAAGCAGCGCCCCAGCGTACACCCGACCGCCGACCGGCGCGGCTCGACGCTGGGTGACTGGACGGAGCTGGCGCCCGAAGTCTCGTTCATCGAGAGCACGCTGGGCGACTACTCCTACGTCATGCAGCGCGGCCAGATCATGTGGACGCATATCGGCAAGTTCTGCTCCATCGCCAGCGACGTGCGCCTCAATCCCGGTAACCACCCCTTCTGGCGCGCCAGCCAGCATCACTATACCTACCGCTCCCGCGCCTTCGACCTCGGTGAGAACGACGAGGAATTCTTCGCCTGGCGCAAGTCGAACGCGGTAAATGTCGGGCACGATGTGTGGATCGGGCACGGCGCCACGGTCCTGGCCGGGGTCACCATCGGCACCGGCGCCATTGTCGGCGCCGGGGCGGTCGTCTCCAAGGACGTCCCGCCCTACACCATCGTTGGCGGTGTCGCCGCGACCGAAATCCGCAAGCGCTTCGACGACGCGACGGCGGAAGGCCTCCTGGAAATGGCGTGGTGGGACTGGCCCCGCGAAAAACTCGCCGAAACGCTTGCCGACATGCGCAAGCTCAGCGCAGCGGACTTCGTGACGAAATACCGCGGCACCTGATCTCTTACGCTTCTTCTGCCGCCAGGATCGCGTCGAGCCGCTTGTGCCCGGCTTCCATGCCATCGGCCATGCCGGTGGCGACGGCGGCGTCGCGCGCCTCTTCGGATCCGAACAATACCGTCATCTCCACCACGGTCTTCGTTCCACGCGCCTTGAACAGCGTCGTCACGCGGGCCTCTTCCATCTCGTCTGCATCGAACCGCTCCGTGGCAACCAGCTTTTCCGGCACCACGATCTCGTGGAAGACCCCCGTCATCGCCAGATGGCCGTCGTTCGGCCCCTTCCATTCGTAGCGATAGGTACCGCCAACCGTCAGGTCGATCTCGCACACCGGCATGGTCCACCCCTCGGGGCCGAGCATCCAGCGACTGACCAGTTCGGGCTTCGTATAGCACGCGAAGACCCGCTGCGGCGGGGCATCGAACACACGCGAGATCATGACTTCGCACGGACTCGGCTTGGTCACCTCGAGGGTGTCGGACATATTCAGCATCACGAATATCCTTTCGGCAAAGACAGGCTTGGGCCGGTTCTCAACCGGCCGCGGCAGCCTCGAGACCGGAAATATCGATCTTCTTCATCTGCAACATGGCCTGCATCGCGCGATGTGCCCGCTCCGGGTCGCTGTCGCCCAGCAATTCGCCCAGCCGCGTGGGCACGATCTGCCAGCTCAGGCCGAACTTGTCCTTCACCCAGCCGCACGGCTGCTCGGTACCGCCATCGGCGGTGAGCTTGCTCCAGAAGTGATCGACCTCGGCCTGGTCTTCGCAATTCACGAAGAACGACACCGCTTCGGTGAACCTGAAATCGGACGCCGCGTTCAGCCCCATGAAGCGCTGCCCGGCAAGTTCGAACGTCGCCGTCATCACCTGGGACTTCCCGTCCGGCCCGCCATCGTCGAAACTCTGCTGGTCCAGGATCCGCGCGTCCTCGAAAATCGAGGTATAGAAGGTCAGCGCCTCTTCGAGCTGACCGTTGAACCACAAATGCGGAACAATCTTCTGCATGATACCCTCCTCAGGTTTCCGCCGGCCCCTCGCCGGCTTTGAGTTCATCCAATAGCCCGTCAAGACGGCGGAAATTCGCGTCCCAGACGGCGCGGTACTGTTCGAACCACCCGTTCGCCTCCGCCAGCCGCTCTCCCACGATCCGGCATGGCCGCCGCTGCGCATCGCGCCCACGCACGATCAGCCCTGCCTTTTCGAGAACCTTGAGATGCTTGGAGACGGCCGGCTGACTCATCTCGAACGGCTCCGCCAACTCGCTCACACTCGCCTCGCCCTGCACCAGCCGCGCCAAAATGGCCCGGCGGGTCGGGTCGGCAAGAGCGGCAAAGGTGGCGTCAAGCTGTTGGGTGAGCATATTCGTATATAACCAATAAGTTTTGTAACTTTGAGGTTATAAACACGATGAGCACCACCCGTCAACCCGTATCCCACCCGGCAAACAAAAGGGGCGAGCGCTCATGGCACTCGCCCCAAGGTCTTCGGTTTTCTGGAGCAATTCGTATCTGAAGGACATGGCCCTTGCTTTCCCTCCCCCTGAGGGGAGGGATGCCAGCAGGCAGGGTGGAGGTCGGCCCGTAAGGGCCAATCGGGGAATCACTCTTGGTCACGCCACAAGCACGACCCGCGACAAACCCCCTACCCCGCTTCCAGCCAGCGCACCTGCTCAGGCGTCAGCTCGATGTCAAGCGCCGACAGGCTGTCTTCCAATTCTGTCAGCCTTCGCGGCCCGATCAGCGGAATCACCGGGAACGGCTGGGCAAGCACATAGGCCAGCGCGATGTGGATCGGATGCCGTCCCAATTGCTTGGCCAACTCTATCGCCCGGTCGCGGCGCCCGAAATTCTTATCCGAATACCAGGTGTCGACAAGCTCCTGGTTGTCCTTCTTGTCGCGCCCCGCGGCCTCGGTGAAGAAGCCCCGGCCCTGGCTCGACCACGCGAAATTCGGAATCTGCCGCTCGTTCAGCCACGCCTTGTAGGCGTCATCCGAAGCGGCGATGCACCCCGCCCAGATCGGCTTGATCATCTCGGCCAGCGAGAAGTTGTTCGACAACGCACCCGGCGCCGTCTTGCCATGCTTTTGCGCATAGGCAATCGCCTCGTCCATGCGCTCCTTGGTCCAGTTGGACCCGCCGACGGGTCCGCGAATACGCCCGCGCTGCACCTCGGCGTCCATGGCGTCGACGAACTCGCCCACCGGAATGTCCGGGTTGTCGCGATGCATGAAGTAGATGTCGACATAGTCGGTCTGAAGCCGCTCCAGCGATTCGTCGAGCTGGGTGGCGATCACGTCCGGATAGCACAGCGGCGAGTGCGCGCCCTTGCCGATGACGACGAGGTCCTCGCGCTTCAACCCCCGGCTGGTGTGCCAGTCCCCGAAATTCGCCTCGGTCTGCCCCGCGCCATAGACATATGCGGTGTCGAACAGGTTGCCCCCGCGCTCGAAGAACCGGTCGAGAAGGATCGACGCACTGGCGAAATCCGGAAAATACTCGAACCCCAGCGCCGCCAGCGAGGTCGGCTGCGACACGCCCGGAATCTGCCGCTTCTTCATCGGTTCCGGCCCGACCGCCAGCTTGTCCCCGCGCAAGGTTGTCTTGCGGCGCGCCGGCTTCTCGATGTCATAAACGAGCCCGGAATCCCGCCGCCACTTGTCGAGAACCCGCAGATTCCCACGCGTATCGTCCCGGCTCATCCCCGGCGCGGCAAGCTCCGTGCGCCCCTCGACAATCGCCGCTGCCACACCATCCGCCTCGAAGGCATAAAGATGCCGGTGCTCGGTAACCTCCACGCTCTCGCGGCCCTTGTCGGTAATCACCTCGATGGTGCCCGTACCGCCCTGCTTCCAGCCCGCGAACCAGAAATCGACGACCTCCAGCCGCCCCTTGGTCCCGTAAATCCTCAGCGTATTGTCGAGGTTGAGCGATACCGCGCAGGAAATCTCCGCCAGGATATCGCCGGGGAAGGTCAGCGTCGCCGCCGCCCACTCGTCCACCCCGGTCTGTCCCAGGTGCGCCCTGCCGGAAACCGAAACCGGATCGAGGAAATCCTTGCCGCTCGCCACCCCCGCGATGAGCCGCGCCATGGAGGCGGGATAGCACCCCACGTCGAGAATGCCGCCACCCGCCAGGTCGTTGGCATACAACCGGTGCTCGGGATTGAACTCGGGCAACGCGAAGCCGAAGCTCGACTGGATCATGCGCACCTCGCCGATCACCCCGGATTTCACCAGTTCGACCAGCTTGATGGTCTGCGGATGCAGGCGATACATGAACCCCTCGGCCATGAAGGTGCCGGCCTTTTCCGCCGCATGGAACATGGCGTCCGCCTCGAAGACGGTCAGCCCCATCGGCTTTTCGCACAAAACGTGCTTGCCGCCCTCGGCCGCCTTGATCGCCCACTCCGCGTGATAGGGATGCGGCGTCGAAATGTAGATCGCATCCACGTCCGGGTCCGCGATCAGCGCCTCGTAACCCGTGTGTACCCGCACACCGGGAAATTCGTCCGCCAGCCCCGGCTTCTCCGGGTTGCGCGTCCCCACGGCGACGATCTCGCAATTGTCGGAATCCGCGACCCCGTCGCGAAACGCCTTGGCGATGCCGCCGGGGCCAATGATCCCCCAGCGGAGCCTCGTCTGCTCTGCCATGAATATCTCCTCCAGACTATCGTGGACAACGAAAGGCCCGCGACTTCCTCCGGCCGGCGGGCGCCGTGCCCCGGTTCGTCAGCTCATGCAATGATGGGCAAGCTCTAGAACCTGAAAGCCTATACGAGGAAATCCACGGGCAAAACGCCAAACTGACATGTCCGAAGAATCCGGAAATTTTCCGGACAGAGCCGGAATCAGGCCGGCTCGTAGACTTTCGGCATGGTAAGGTCGGGCATCTCGGCCCGCTCCGCGAACCGCACACGCACCACATGTGCACCTTCCGCAATCTTCTCCCGAATCGATCCGGAGCCGGTCTCTCCCGAGGACAACCGCCGTGCTTCACGCCGCGCGAGCTCGAGGACATCTGCGGGCACGTCCGCATCGTGCACGATGATGTCGGCCGCCTGCAGGAGCCGCACGGCGCCGAGTGTGAGATCTTCGAGCGCACCGGAGGTCAGCACGACGTCGCTCACCCGCCCATGCCGCCGATCGGTGCCGTTCGCCACGTCCCGCAACAACCGCGCCGCTGCCCGCCTATCCGGCCCCTGGCCGAACGCGAGGTCGACGAACCGCTCCCAGAACGCGCGCCGCTCCGCACCGGGTGCCAGCCGCGCCATCACGCGCGAGCGGATATCCTGTGCGATGGCGCCCCAGCGCCCCAGCAGCGGCGGCAATACCGCCTCCACCCGCCGGCGTACCGCCTGCCCCACCACCGGTGCCGCACCATGCGTCGAAATTCCCACCACCACCGGCGACCGGTTGACGATGGAGCCGAACTGGAAATCGCAGAAATCCGGCTTGTCGATAACATTGACGGGCACCCCGGCCCGCCGCGCAAGCGCGACGAAAGCCGGGGCCTCCTCCTCGGGTATATCGCCAACGACCAGCGCCGCGCCGGAAAGATCGGCGGCGCGCCAGTCGCTGTAGATCAGTTCGATGGAACCGGCCGCCGCACCGTGCGCGGCCAGTTCCATCATCTCCTCCGAAATCCCGGCGACGGGCGCAACAACCGCCACATCGGCACCGGCCGCTGCCAGCAACTCCGCCTTCCACGCCGCGGCATCCGTGCCACCGGCAACGATCGCACGCTGCCCTGAAAGGGAAAAGAACACCGGCAAACACGCCAGCGGTTCGACCCGCGTCATGCCGCTATTCTGCGGCTTCGAGGCGATTGGCATCGATGATTCCCCTTATTTCGGCGCGGCACGAGCCGCAATTGGTTCCAGCCTTCAAGGCCGCACCGACCTGATCGACATCGGCGCATCCGCTCTGAACGGCATCGATTATGGTGTTGATCCCGACGTTGAAACACGCGCACACGATAGCGCCCGTATCCGGCATATCCGCTCCGGGCCGCCCGGCAAGAATGGCGGCAGTCCGCGCGGCGTCCTGCTCCCCCGCAAGCTGGCCGACAGCCCACTGCCGCGACACCGCAACCGGTTCCGGCGCGATGAACAACGCGAACTCCAACCGCCCATCCGCGTAAAGTGCGAAATTGCGCCGCCCGTTACGCTCGTCCGACACCGTGAGCAGGTCCACGCTGTCCGCCACTCCGAAGAGACCGCGCACAAACGCATCCCAGCTTTCGGGTGCCTCCATGCCGGCAAGCTCGGCCCGCACGCCGCCATCCGCCTCGGCCAGCGCCCAGTAGTCCAGCCCGTCGAAATTCGGCCGCTCGCGCGAAATGATAAACCCGTACCACGCGGGCACGGCGGGCGTGACGGTCACCTCTGCCATCTTGAGGGCTGGCTGGCCCGAATGCGGATCGGTCCGCGCCGTCACCAGCGCATCGACCCGGCCTTTCGCGGTGAACTGATCCGTCCAATGCATCGGCACGAACACATGCCCGCGCCGCTGCCGCTCGGTAACCAGCGCCCGCACCAGTACCTCGCCGTGCTCGTTCGCAAGCCGTACCAGTCCCGCCGGCTCGACTCCCAACCGCTCGGCATCCTCGGGATGCAACTCGGCGAACGGTTCGGCCAGATGCGCCGACAACCGTGCCGCTTTCCCGGTCCGCGTCATGGTGTGCCAGTGATCGCGCACCCGGCCCGTGTTCAATATGAACCGCCCCGGCGCCGCCTGCCGCGGTTGCGGCGGCTCCACGGGAATGAACCGCCCCTTGCCGTCATCGGTGAAAAACCCGCCCTCACCGAACAACCGCTCCACCGGCCCGCCACGCACAGGCCACTGCACGGGCCGCAGCGCCTGGTAGTCCGCGCCGATCAGCCCCGACAGGTCGAAATCGCGCCTCCCGTCATTCTCGAAGGCCGACAGCGCAACATGCTCGGCAAAGATTTCCGCCGGTCCGGAATAGGAAAACGCTTCCCCGAACCCCATCCGCTTTGCGACCTCGCATACGATCCACCAGTCCGGCCGCGCCTCCCCCGGCGGGCCGAGGAAGGGCCGCTGGCGTGAAATGCGCCGCTCGGAATTGGTCACCGTCCCGTTCTTTTCTCCCCACCCCACGGCCGGCAGGCGCACATCGGCAACCGCGCCCGTATCGGTGCGCGCGCTCACATCGGAAACGGCGACAAAATCACATGATTCCAATGCCTTGCGCGCACGATCGGATTCAGGAACTGAGTCAACCGGATTGGTCGCCATGATCCAGACAGCCTTGATCCTCCCCGCCTCGATCGCCTCGAACAACTCCACCGCCTTGAGCCCCGGCTTGTCGGCCACGGCCGGCGCCTTCCAGAACCGCGCGACCCGCTCCCGATCCTCGCCGGAAAAATCCATGTGCGCCGCCAGCATGTTCGCCAACCCACCCACTTCGCGACCGCCCATGGCGTTGGGCTGGCCGGTCACCGAGAACGGC
>CAZNHG010000006.1:0-25479 GCA_964572555.1 uncultured Devosiaceae bacterium
TTCGGTTCGAAAACGCGACCACTCAAGAACCTGGAGCTTCCGTTCTGATTCAATCAGAACGGAAAATACTCCAGTCGGGATCGCGGAGAGCATCGTGCAAACGGGCGGAATCGCGCCGCGAATCCCAGTTTGTTCTCGTTTCGGTCAATATAGGCGCCATGGGGTGGAACGTCCATCGCCGGGACCCCCGCGCGATCTCTCGTCCCCACTCGTGTTGTGCGCTGTCACAAACTGTCATCCAACCGTCATCGCTTTGTCGTCGGGCGCGCTTAACGAGGCCGCGCTTACCATTTCAAGGGGACGACACAATGACCAAATCCATTCTGGCGGCGACGCTGGGCGGATTGCTGGCGACGACCGCGCTGAACGCGCAGGCCGCCGAGCATTTCAACCGCATTGCGAGTTTCAAGGTCGCCAAGAACAATCCCGAGGCCGAGGCGACGTCATCCGAGATCATCTCGGCGACTCCCGATGGCATGACGCTGGTTTACTCCGACAGCCCCGCGGGCGGGATCGGCTTCATCGACATCACCGATCCGGGCGATCCTCAGCCGGCGGGCTTCATGGACCTCGGCGGCGAGCCGACGGCGGTGACGGTGATCGGCGGCACGGCGTTCGCCGGGGTGAACACCTCCGAGAGCTTCACCGAACCGTCGGGCAAGCTCGCCGCAATCGACATGGAAACACAGGAGATCACCGCGACCTGCGACGTCGGCGGGCAGCCGGATTCGCTGGCCAAGGCATCCGATGGCTCGAAGGTGGCCGCCGCCATCGAGAACGAGCGGGACGAGGATCTCGATGACGGGCAGATTCCGCAGATGCCGGCGGGCAACGTCGTGATCTTCGACGTCGCGAACGGCGCCGTGGACTGCGATTCCATGGTCGCCGCCGACGTGACCGGGCTGGCGGAGATTGCGGGCAGCGATCCCGAGCCCGAGTTCATCGAGTTCAACGATGCCGGGGAGATCGTGGTCTCCATGCAGGAGAACAACCACATCGCCATCATCGACAGCGACACGGGCGAGGTGACGAACCACTTCTCCGCCGGTTCCGTCGACCTTGCGGGGATCGACGTGGCCGACGACGGCAAGCTGACCTTCACCGAGTCCCAGGACGGGCGCCTGCGCGAGCCGGACGCGGTGCACTGGATCGACGACGAGCGGTTGGTCAGCTCCAACGAGGGCGACTACAACGGCGGATCGCGCAGCTTCTCGATCTTCGACACCTCGGGCGAGGTGCTGTTCGACTCCGGCGCGGCGCTCGATCACATGTCGGTGCAGCTCGGGCACTATCCCGACGGCCGTTCGGACAACAAGGGTGTCGAGCCGGAAGGCATGGAAATCGCCGCGTTCGGCGATGATACCTACATCTTCGTCCTCGAGGAACGGGCCTCGCTCGTCGCGGTCTACAAGGATACCGGTGACGCGCCGGAATTCGTGCAGATGCTGCCCTCGGGCGTCGGTCCGGAAGGCGCCGTGGCCATCCCTCAGCGCAACCTGTTCGTGACCGCGAACGAGGAAGACCTGCGCGAGGACGGCGGTGTCGGTTCGCACGTGATGATCTACGAGCTGGCCGAGGGTGAGGCGCAGTATCCGCAGATCATGTCGGGCACCGACGACAGCGGTGCGCCCATCGGCTGGGCGGCGCTGTCGGGCATGGTCGCCGACGCCGCCACGCCGGAAACCTTCTACGCCGTTTCCGACAGCTTCCTGGGCAATCAGCCGGCGGTCTACACGATCGACGCGACGCAAACCCCCGCGATGATTACCGAGAAGACCGTGGTGACGCGGGATGGCATGCCCGCGCAGAAGCTCGATCTCGAAGGCATCGCGCTCGACGGTGAAGGCGGGTTCTGGCTAGCCTCGGAAGGCCGCACGGGCCGCGTCACGCCGCACGCGCTCTATCACGTCAATGCCGAGGGCGAGATCGAGGACGAGGTCGGCTTCCCCGCGGAGCTCATGGACGCCGAGATCCGCTACGGTTCGGAAGGCGTGACCGCAGTCGGCGAGGGTGACGACATGACCCTGTGGATCGCCATCCAGCGCGAGTGGCGCGACGATCCCGAAGGCATGGTCAAGCTCGTCAGCTATACGCCGGCAACCGGCGAGTGGGGTGCGGTGCACTATCCGCTCGAGAGTGCCGGCACGGGCTGGGTCGGCCTGTCCGAGATCACCGCGCACGGCGACTATGCCTATATCGTCGAGCGGGACAACCAGATCGGCGCGGCGGCGAAGATCAAGAAGCTCTTCCGCGTGGCGCTGAGCGACATGGAAGCGGCCGAACTCGGCGGCGACCTGCCGGTCGTTGAAAAGGAAGAGGTCCACGACTTCATTCCCGATCTGAAAGCGCTCAACGGGTTCGTCGTCGACAAGATCGAGGGCTTTGCCATCGACGCGGACGGCGAGGGCTATGCGGTCACCGACAATGACGGCGTCGACGACAGCTCCGGAGAAACCTACTTCTTCTCCATCGGCGCGATGAACTAGTTTTCAGCAGCAAGCCATACTTGCGAAGCATTGCGGCGCCGGGCCCTTTTTGGGCCCGGCGTTTTTTGTCGGTTCATTGCCGGCCCACCTTAGTGACGGTGACCTCCACATAGGCGAAATTGCCGTCCGGCCGCCGCCAGACGTCCGCGCCGGCGACGGGTAGGTTCTGCCCGTTCAATTCGCCGTAGCCCGATATGGGCGTTACCCACCGCTCCACCCTGCCGGTTTCCGTGTTGAAGATGCGGATCAACAGGCCCTGGACATCACGAGGGGCGGGCAGGGAGGAAACGGTTGACTCCGCTTTGGTGGCGTTATAACTAACCATAAGGTTAGCTAACTGAATGGTTAGATAAGTGATGGCAAACGATCAATTGAGCATGACGCTTTCGGCGATAGCCGATCCCACGCGCCGGGCGATCCTGGCGCGGCTCATGACGGGGGATGCGTCGGTCAAGGAGCTGGCGGAACCGTTCGACATGAGCATCCCCGCGATCTGTAAACACCTGAAAGTGCTCGAAGGCGCCGGACTGATCAGCCGCGGGCGGGCGGCACAGGCGCGTCCGTGCCGGTTGGAGGCGGCGCCGCTCAGGGACGTGATGGCGTGGCTCGAGATCTATCGCCAGCACTGGGACGCAAGCCTCGACCGGCTGGACGGGCTGCTGGAGCGGCTGCAAAGCGTCGATCCCGAGGGGACGCGGAACTAGGGGCGGAACGATGGACAAGGGAACGACGCGAGTCGATGCAGAGAATTGCACGCTGACCTTCACGCGCTGGTTCAAAGCGCCGAGGGTGTTGGTGTGGAAGACATTCGAGGACCCTTATCTGCTGGCGCAATGGTGGGGACCGGAAGGCTTCACCTGCCCAAGCGTGAAGCTGGATTTCCGGGTGGGCGGGGAATGGCACACAGTCATGCGCTCGCCGGACGGCATGGAAATCCCGACCGCCTATGAGTTCACCGAGATCGTCAAGCCCGAGCGCATTGCCTATCGGAGTGTGCCAACGGACAGCGATTTCTGGAAGGGAAACCCGCCGCCAGCCTACCGCAGCGTTATCGAATTCTTCGAGCGCGATGGCGGGACGGAGATGGTGATGCGGGCGGAATTCGCCACCGAAGCGCAGGCACAGGATGCAATGACGCGCGGGTTTGCCGAGGGAACGCGGCAAGCGCACGACAAACTGGCGCGATTGCTGGCGAAACAGCCGCAGGAGGGCTGAAACCGGGACATGGCCGAACGGCACACCGACCCGCGCAACTGGTGCGGGCGGACAGGGAAGGTTTGTCCGGCCATGGGCCGGATACTCAAGGGAGAGCGTGAATGTTCAAGTCGATAATCGGGGCGCTTTCGGCAATTGCCATGCTGGCGGCACCCACCGCAGTTTTTGCTCAATCACAAGGAGAAGCGAACATGTCCGAAGCAATCGAGAGCGGCTACGCGCCGGTGGACGGAACCGAACTCTATTACGAGATCCATGGGAAGGGGGCTCCACTGGTCATGCTGCATGGCGGGGTGAATCCTTCCGAGATGTTCGGGGCGCCGCTGCAGGCGATGGCCAAGGGGTTCAGGGTGATCGCCATTCACGCCCGCGGGCATGGGTTCAGCAAGGATACGGATGCGCCCTGGTCGTGTGAGCAGGCGGCGGACGACGTGGCCGCAGTGCTGAAGGATCTCAAGATCGAAAAGGCCAGCGTCATGGGGCTTTCGTTCGGCGGTGCGGTGGCCTTGCAGTTCGCCATCCGCCATCCGGACATGCTCGACAGGCTGGTGATCGTGTCGGCAGCCTATGCGTCCAGCGGCCAGTTTCCGGAAGTCCGTGAAGCTTTTCAGCAGATGCCGGGGATGGCGGACGCAATCGGGGCTAATATCGCCCAGTCGCCGCTTGCGGAGATGTACCCCGATGTCGACTGGCCGACGGTGATGCGCAAGACGGGCGAGTTGAACAGGCAGGAGTTCGACTGGACCGAAGGCGTGAAGACCATCGAGGCGCCGACGCTGCTGATTTTCGCCGATGCAGATTTCGTGCGGCCCGAGCATATTGCCGAATTCTACAAGTTGATCGGCGGTGGGCAGCGGGATGCAGGGCTCGACGGCTCGCTACGGACTCCGAACCAGTTGGCGATCATTCCCGGGATAACGCACTACACGCTCAGCGGCTCGCCGGCCGTGACCGACTATGCGACCGCCTTTTTGGGCCAGTAACGCCGGGTAAACGGATTGGCGGATCGCGCGGATACAGGTCCAGCGTGCCATCCATCGGCGGCTCTCGCCGGGGAACCGCACGACGCTCCGCTCACCGGCCATCGCTCCTTGCGCCGTACCCGTCACGTGCCTCGCAGACAGCCTGATGGTTCTCATTCGCCCAGGCAATGAGAGTCTTCATCGGCACCAGGAACGAGTTGCCGAGGTCGGTCAACTCGTATTCGACGCGCGGCGGCACTTGCGGATAGAGGGTGCGCTGCACGAAGCCGTCCTCCTCAAGGCGCCTCAGCGTTTTGGCGAGCATCTGCTTGGAGATGTCGGGGATCGCGCGCTCGATCTCGCTGAAACGCATGGTTCCATTCTCGAGCACCTGGAGAATGAGCAGGCTCCACTGGTCCCCGATCCTGTCGAGAACATCTCTGATCGGACAAGGTTGTTCGAACACGAAGGGAATGGAAACGGGGTTATTCCGGATCATTGTGCTGCGCTCCATGACGCTCGTGGTCACACCGGGATGACCTGATCACCGGAAGATGACGTCTTGCAAGGGCGATCCAGATACCATAGGTGGCCCGGTACGGTCTAGATTGTAGACCGGATCGCGTTCTCAAACTCAAGGGTATGGATATGGCACATATCGCGCTTATCGGGGCAACCGGCAATGTCGGCTCGCGCCTTATCAAGGAACTGTCCGACCGGGGACATCAGGTCACGGCCATTGCGCGCAGCAGCGACAAGACTCCTGCGCTGCCGGGTGTCACCCCCGTCAATGGCGATATCAACGATGGCGCAGACCTGGCAGCACGTATTGCGGGGCACGACGCAGTGGTGAGCTCGGTCAGGTTCCTCGACACCGACTTCGACGACCTGCTCAACGTCGTGCGTGACTCGGGCGTGAAGCGCTACCTCGTCGTCGGCGGCGCCGGCAGCCTGGAGGTTGCGCCGGGCCAGCGGCTTGTCGATCAGCCCGATTTCCCGGAGCAGTACAAGGCGGAAGCGTCGGCCGGCACGACGTTTCTCGATCAGCTCAAGACGGTCGACGACCTCGACTGGACCTTCCTGTCACCTTCGGCCATGTTCGTGCCCGGCGAGCGCACGGGCGAATTCCGCCTCGGCAAGGACGAGCTCCTGGCCACCGATGAGGGCAGCAGCATCTCCTTCGAGGACTACGCCATCGCCATGGTGGACGAGATCGAGAACCCGCAGCATCCGCGCCAGCGTTTCACCGTCGGCTACTGAACCGCAATCGGCCGCCGCCGTTATCCCGATCCAAGGGGCCGCACCCGATGCGGCGCCCTCACCAAAGACCTGAAAGTGAACGTCGTGACCGAGACAATTCATCTGACATATCTCTTCGACCCGCTCTGCGGCTGGTGCTACGGTGCTGCGCCGGCTCTGGAAAGGCTCCTTCAAGAAGAGGATCTTGCGGTCACGATCATCCCGACGGGGCTGTTCGCCGGCCAGGGCGCATTTGCGATGAATGCCGGATTTGCGGCGCATGCATGGGAGGCCGACCAGCGCATCGCAAAGCTCACCGCTCAGGTCTTCAGTGAAGACTATCGCAAGAACGTTCTGGAAAGCGGACGAGGCCAGATAGATTCCGGCCCCGCCAACCTGGCGTTGACCGCCGTGCGTCTGACCGCCCCCGAACGCGAATTCGAGGCCCTGAAGGCCATTCAGCGCGCCCGATATGTCGATGGTCGCGACAATGGCAATCCGGCCGTCATCGCCGACGTCCTCACCGCCCTGGCACTCGATGACGCGGCGGCGCGCTTTGCATCGCCCGATGAAGAGCTGGTCTCGGCCAACGCCGCGCGCATCGAAGCCGGACAGGCAGAGATGCGCCGTTTCGGCGCCCGCGGCGTCCCGACCCTCATCGCCGGTCAAGGGCAGGGCGCCCGCGTCGTCAGTTCGAACGCGCTCTATGGCGATGCCAACGAACTGACCGCGGCTCTGCGCGCCGCGTAGCGTCGTCGAAAGCTCGCCCGACCCGGCGGTTTTGTCGCATGGCTAAAAGCCCGAAGCATCTTGCCAGGGCCGCGTGTTCCACCGTGGGCGTGTTGACGTTGTATGCGCGCCGGTGCAGACAGAGGGCGCGCGCCCTAGGGCGTCCTTACGGTCCATGTCAACCACAGGCCGCAGGGCGCGGTGCGAAAGGCCGATGTCGAATTCCCGGGGGCTTGCGCGTTTCGTTGCTTGAAATCGCCCCAAGGATCAATGACCGAGACCAGCACCCCCACGACTTCCGATGTTTCGCCAGAGCGGAAGGTCGTCAACCTGCCTATCCTTTGCATCATTTCCGTTCTGATCGGAATCGTGGCGGCGCTAGCCGCGGTGGTGTTCCGCTGGCTGATATCCCTGGTGCACAACATCATGTTCCTGGGGAAATTCTCGTTCGAGCATGACGCGAACAGGTTCGATCCCGGCAATCCCTGGGGTGTCGCCGTTATCTTCGTGCCCGTGGTTGGCGGACTGATCGTGGTCTGGCTCGTGCGGACCTTCGCGCCCGAAGCCAAGGGGCACGGGGTTCCCGAGGTCATGTACGCCATCTATCACAACAAGGCGAATGTGCGCGGCATCGTCGCCATCGTGAAGTCGCTGGCCTCGGCCATTTCCATCGGCAGCGGCGCCTCGGTCGGCCGGGAAGGGCCGATCATCCAGATCGGTGCGTCCTTCGGCTCGACGCTGGCGCGCTACCTGAACCTGGCGCGCTGGCAGAAGGTGACTCTTCTGTCGGCCGGTGCCGGCGCCGGCATCGCGGCGACGTTCAACACCCCGCTGGGCGGCGTGATGTTCGCCGTCGAGCTGCTGCTGCCCGAAGTCAGCAACCGCACCTTCCTGCCGGTGGTTGTCGCCACCGCCACGGCGACATCGCTGGGGCGGCTGGCGTTCGGCCTCGACCCGGCCTTCATGGTGCCGCTGCAGGCGCTGCCCGCGGCCGAGGCATTCAACGTGCCGGAGCTGCTCAGCTTCGCCGTGCTGGGGGGTGTCGCCGGTCTCGCCTCCTGGGCCTTCATCAAGGCTCTCGCCTATGCGGAGGACTTCTTCCCGAGTCTGCCCGTGAATGAATATGTCCAGAACATCATCGGAATGCTGGCCATCGGCCTGATTGCTTACGGCTTCATGCTGACGACCGGGCACCTGCAGACCGCAGGCGTGGGCTATGCAACGATACAGTCCATCCTCGAGGGCGGAACGACGGGCTTCCTGCTCCTCGGCGCGCTGGTGCTCGGCAAGCTGCTCGCCACATCGATCAGTCTCGGCGCGGGCGCATCGGGCGGCGTGTTCTCGCCCTCACTGTTCATCGGTGCCGCGCTGGGCGGGGCCGTCGGCCTTGTAGCGTCGATGCTGTTTCCCGATTCGGGGATTTCCGCCATCGAGTTCGCCGTGGTCGGCATGGGCGCCGTCGTCGGCGGCGCGACCGGAGCCTCGATGACCGCCATTGTCATGATCTTCGAGATGACCCGCGACTACAACGTGATCGTGCCGCTCGTGCTTGCCGTTGCGCTGGCCGTGGCGATCCGCCGGGCGCTGATTGCCGAGAACATCTATACCATCAAGCTGAGGCACCGCGGGCGGCCGATTCCGACGAACCGGCACACCAACATGTACCTCGTGCGCCAGGCGCAGGAATTGATGAGCGACCGCTATGTCGTTCTCGACGCCGATACCTCGGTGGTCGATGCCGTGTCGGCCCTCCAGGAGGCCGGCGTGGAGCACGTTGTGGTGTGCCACGAGGGGTGTATCGCCGGGTTCGCGCGGCTGCGGGCCGTGTTTGCGCCGGATCATCGTTCCGACGAAACCCTGCGCGAGGTGATGCGCGACGATTTCGTGATCGCGGCGAAGGACAACATCCTCAACACCGTGATTTCGCGCATGAACCGGCGTGAGCGCAGCATGGCGATCGTCGTGAAACCGGGCAGCGGGCTGCCGCGTCCGGACGATGTGGTGGGCGTGATCGATTCGCCCGAAATCGCCAATGCGGTTGTCGCCAACCACTACGCGTAAGGGCGCAAACGGCCCCCGCGCAGCACAGAAACGTGCCGGAATGCGGCGCGGCCGTGTGTCGTTGCGGCCCGTAGGCGTGCGCGCACGAGCATGATATGTGACGGTTTGTGGCTTACCGTGTTGGCGCCGTGGTGCTGGCAGCGGTAACCTCTGTGCGGTTCCGGGGGAAAATCTCCCGGAGTTTGCAGTAACCTGGCGCCTTTTGTGGTGTGATCGATGCCACCCGGGGCTTCAGGGCGTTGAACGGACGTGGTTTTGAGGCGGGATGAGATGTGCCCGCCGGACCGCGAGCCGGGTGACGCCAGAGTTTCAAGTGGCCGGAACTGGACTGTCCGACGTGCTCAATCGCCTGTTCATAGTTATCGGCGTCATCGCGATCCTGGTGATCGTTGCAGCGTTCGTGGCGCCGGCCTTCATCGACTGGTCGAGTTATCGCGGACGGCTGGAGGCATTGGCCTCGGAAACCCTGGGCACGGAGGTGACGGTCGCCGGCGATGTGGACGTGACCTTGCTGCCCGAGCCGCAGCTCAGTTTTGCCAATGTGGTGATCGGACCCGAGAACGATCCGTTCGCGGAGATCGACGGGGTCGGGGCGACCTTCTCGCTCACCGACTTCCTGCGCGACCGGTATTCGGTGACCCGGCTTACACTGTCGAACCCGCATCTCAACCTGACGATCGACGAAAACGGCCGGTTCGCCATTCCTGTTGACCTGCCCGAGACGATCAGCGCCTCCAACGTTTCGGTTGCCGATGCGGAGATCGAGAGCGGGACGGTGAGCCTGACGGACCGCCGTTCCGGCGAAACGTGGCAGGCGGAAGAGTTTGCCGGCACGCTGCAGGCACGTGGGCTCCGCGGACCGTTCTCCCTGACCGGGGCGGGGCGATATGACGGGCGCGCCTACTCGGTGCGGGTCAACGCCTCGCAAATGAATGCGGAGGGTGCCATGCAGGTGGCGGGCCATCTGCGGCCCGAAGACGGGCGGTTCTCGCTGTCGGTCGAGGGTATGCTGCAAACCCGTGAGCAGTTGCGGTTCGCAGGCAGCGGAACCTATCGCCGGGCGGCGGCGGGAGGCGCGGGCGACGCCGACAGCGTGCGAGGCGACCTGGTGCTGACATCGCAGATCGAGGCGGCGACCGACCAGATCCTTCTCAGCGACTACACGCTTGAACCCGACGAGAACCGTCCGGCGACGCGGCTTACCGGCGCGGCGGTGATCGAGCTCGGCGCCGAGCGGCAGTTCGATGCTGTCGTGTCGGGCGGGGTTGTGCCCCTGGTCGCCGACGATGGCGCGAGCGGCGAACAGGAGACGGGCGGCGCGTACGATGTGATCGAGCTGATCTCCAACCTGCCGGCGCCACCGGTTCCCCCCATCGACGGCCAGATCGGGATCGACGTGACCGAGCTCGACGTTGGGCCGTTCGCGCTGCGCGAACTGCGCGTCGACGCCAGCACGGATGGCGCGGGCTGGTCCGTGGGGACTTTCTCGGCGGAACTGCCGGGAAGCACGGAGCTTTCCCTGGTGGGCGAGCTGGATGCGGCGGAGAACGGACCGACGTTCGAGGGGGCGATGACACTCGACAGCGCACGCCTCGACTCGCTGGCCCAGCGGTGGCGCGGGACCTCGGACGGCCAGAACCCTCTGTTCAACATGCCGGGCTCCCTGTCCGGCAGGGTGCAACTGAGCGATGGCGCGCTGTCGCTGGCGGACGGGCGGTTCGTGCTGGACGGTGTGCAGAACGCCGTCTCGGTGGAAATGACTGTGGACGAGACGCGGCGGCTCAGCCTGATTGCGCAGCTCGGCGAACTCGACGCGGTGCAAAGTGCCGCACTGCGGGCGCTGATGCCGGAGGTGTCCCGGGACGGGGCGCTTCTCACGACGTTCCCGAGCGGGGAATTCGAGGTGAGCGCGCAGGCGGCGCAGGTCTACGACCTGCCGGCCACGGACCTCGAAGTCGCCGGCAGCTGGGCGCCGGACAAGGTGACATTCGACCGTTTGGGGGCTTCGAGCATCGGCGGGGCGCGGCTGAGTCTTTCGGGCGCGCTGAGCGGAAGCCTGTCGGATCCCGTGATATCGGGTGGCGGGCAGGTCAGTTTCATGAACGGGGCCGCGTCCGCCGCGCTGCCCCGACTGCTCGACATGCTCGACGCGCCGGACGAAGTGCGCCGCCGCGCCGGCATGCTGGTGCCGGCGGAGCTGTCGGTCGACCTGGCGGAGCCCAACGAGGCAGGCGGGCAGGAGCTGACGGTGCGCGGACGTGCCGGTGTGGCGGATATCGAGACAAGCATCGCCATGAGCGAGGGGGTCGAGCGTGCAATGCGGGCACCAGTCGTTGCCTCGCTGACGCTGAACTCCGGCCAGCCGGTGGCATTCGCCGAACAGCTCGGCCTGGGGCCGGTGGCACTGGTGCCCGAGGACGGGCCGATAGAGCTGACCGTGTCGGCAGAAGGGGCACCGGCGAACAGTCTGGAAATGGACGTGGCCGTGTCGGGAAGCGGCGACAGTGCGCGGTTCCACGGAAACGTGATCGTCTCCGATCTCGCCGATCTGCGCGGGCGGGGATCGCTGGAATTCGACGTGTCGGATGTCACGCCGCTCGCCGAAATGCTCGGGGCCGGGGGTGTCGGGTATTCCGGCGCTTCTGGGTCGGCGGATATCAATTTCACGCGCGGGGATATCCTGTCGCTGTCCAATATCGATGCGGAAGCGGGCGATGCATTCATCAGCGGGTCGCTGAACCGAAGCATCGAGGGGGAAACCCCGCTGTTTTCCGGTGATTTGCGGGTGAGTGCGGTCGAGGTTCGCTCCCTCGCGGCCCTTCTGGGAGGGCCATCGACGCTGGTGACGCAGGGGGCGATATGGCCGGACGGGCCGTTTTCGCTGACCGGACAGGACCGCAATTCGCGCGGGCGGATCGAAGTGACAGCGCCCTTCATCCGCCACGAGGGGCGCGACGTCGCAACGGATGCCCGGTTCGATCTTTCCTGGGACGAGACGAAGTTGCGCATTCGCGGGCTCAAGGCGGCGCTGGGCGGCGGAACCATTTCGCTCAACGCCGAGCTGTGCTGCACGAGCGGACTGCCGGAACGGCAGTTGAGCGGGCGGATGACGCTCGACGGCGTTGCGCTCGATTCCGTGCTGCCGGAGGCGCCGGCGGCGGCACTCGGCGGCACGGTCAGCGGCGGGGCGACGGTGAACGGAACCGGTGACAGCTATGCCGCCGCCCTGGGTGCGCTGGCGGGTGAAGGCAGCTTTTCGCTGAGCGGGTTCTCCGCTGCCGGATTCGATCCGGACGCGTTTGCCCGCGTGGCGGGTATCGAGAACGTTGTGGAGGTTGAGCCGGCGGAGCTGACCGACATGGTTTCGGCCGCGCTGCGGGACGGCGCGTTCACGGCACCGCAAGTCACGGGCGTACTCTCGGTGGCCAACGGCTCGGTGCGCGTCTCCAATATCGCGGCGGAGGGAAGCGACGCACGGCTGTTCGGCGGCGGGTCGCTGGCGCTTTCCGACCTGGCGCTCGACGGGAACTGGACGCTTTCGCCGACGGACATTGCGGACGGCAACGAGCTTTTGAGCACCAACACCGCGCAGATCACCGCGCTCTTGTCGGGTACGCTGTTCGCGCCCGAGCGCGAGCTCGATCTGGCGCCGATGGTGGATGCGATCCGCGTGCGGGCGCTGGAGCTCGAGGTCGACAGGCTCGAGGAACTCAGGGCTGAACAGGAACGCCGGGCGCGCGAGGCCGCGGAGCGACGCTCCCGCATCATGGAGCAGCAGGCCCGCGAACGGGCGCGGGAGGAAGCCGAACGGGCGCGCGCGGAAGCCGAGGCGCGGCGGCAGACCGAACGGCAGCAGGAGCTGGACGCACTGCTTGAGCAACTCGAGGAGTCGCGGGCGCCCCAGGAGAACGAGACGCCAACCGCGCCATCGCCCGAGGAGCGGAGTGCGCCCCCGTTGGTCGGCCCGCAACAGGAAGAGGCGCCCGCGAACAGCGGGGATCCGATCGATTTGTTCACCGATCCCTTCGCCAGTCCGGAACCGGAGTACCCCTCGGAGCAGGAAATCTTCTAGAGGCTGTTAGGGGGTGTTCGGGGCCCGGCGTCAGGCGCCGGTTTGTATGTTGAGAGCGGGCGCGGGGCGCGTGCGATAGAATTCCAGCACGGCGACGCGCAGGGCGGAGGAGAGGTTCGCCGTCTTGCGGGCCTCGTCGATGCTCACGACGAGTTCGGGCAGGGAAAGGGCGCGCGAAGCGGCCAGTTCCTCGAGACCGGTCCAGAATTCGGGCTCGAGCGCGATGGACGTCCGGTGGCCAGCGATGGTGAGGGAGCGCTTGCGCACGTAAGAATCAGGTCTTCTTGCGGAAGCTGTCGAGGCTGACGACCTTCTCGCCGGAATCCTCTTCGGCGTCTTCGGCCTCTGTCTCCTCGTCGGCGGCCGCGGCGGCTGTCTCCTCGGCATCGTTGTCGCTGCCGATCTCGGTTTCAGCGACCTCCTCATTGGGGTCGCCGACGTCGAACTGCAGGCCGAACTGGACGGACGGGTCGAAGAAGCCCTTGATGGCGGAGAAGGGAATCTCGAGCAGCTCGTTCTGCCCGTCGAAGGACAGCCCGACAGAGAAACCGTGATCGTCCACGTTCAGATCCCAGAACTGGTTCTGCAGAACGATGGTCATCTCCTGTT
Organism: uncultured Devosiaceae bacterium; assembly: GCA_964572555.1. Taxonomy (GTDB): domain Bacteria; phylum Pseudomonadota; class Alphaproteobacteria; order Rhizobiales; family Devosiaceae; genus CAZNHG01. Next base: position 13,374 of record CAZNHG010000006.1, read on the forward strand.
CGTACTGGGCCAGGAGGCGCTCGCTGATGCGCACGCCGGGCGCGTGGGTGACGAACGAGATGAAGAAGTGGTGCTCGCCGGGCAGACCGGTTTTCGCTACTTCGGTGAGAACCTTGCGCACGACACCGCGCAGTGCCTCCTGGGCAAGTATGTCGTAGCGAATCTGGTCTTCGGCCATCTTGGCCCTTCCTCGGTTGGCGAATCCTGAAGTCGGCTCCCAATACACGACGATTGGGGCATGGAATGCAAGGCGGGGCAAGCACCTTCAAAAGGTGAAAGTGCAGGCTTCTGTTGCCAGGTGCCTGCGAACCCCGCCTAATCCCTGCAACAGGATCAGGGCTTCAATTCGAGGTATCGCACTGCATTACGCAGCGAGACGTGCCTCAGCATAGTTGTCGTTGGCAACTATCAATTGTGGTCCGATACGGTGGTACCATGCCGGGCGAAAACGTATCCTTTACACCCTCGTCGATCCTGGTTCGCCCCCATAAAAGCCCTTGCGAGCAAGGTGTTTGGTGGAGGCGCCGGGTACTGCCCCCGGGTCCGATGGGCTTATTACGATAGTCATTTATCGCCATAGCTCTTGCAAGCACACCCAATATAAGGATTGGGGCCGGGGATTGCAAAGGGGATGTGACACCGGGCGATCACTCTTCGTGCGCCGCTGTAAACGCGGCAATTTGTGCCGCGATTTCAGCGGGTTTGTCCTCCATTGCAAAGTGACCGCAATGCGGCAGGATGCGGAGGGAGGATCCGGGAATGGCCGTGTGCAGCCTGTAGGCCCAGTCGGGCACCTGCCAGGCGTCGTCTTCACCCCACAGGATCTGGACGGGCAGGGCGGCAAGGTCCCCCAGCCGATCGCTGATCTCGACGGTATGGCGCGGGTCATAATGGCGCATCTGGTGCTGGAAGTAGCTGGCCTGGCCGACGGTGCCCGATATCATGTCGAGGTAGGCCTCGAGACCATCGGCGCGGAATCGCTCGACATCGGCGACGGTTGTCTCCAGCCATGTCCGGAAATGAACGCGGTGCTCGGCCTCCGGAGCCTGGATCAGCGCGTCGAGACCGGCCTGCATCTGCTCGCGCGTGCGGGCGGAGGGCCAGCTGTCGAAGCTGACCGTGTCGATGAGCGTGAGCGTGCGCACCTTCCCGGAATGAAAGATACCGAAGCGCTGGGCGACGGCACCGCCGATGTCGTGGGCAACGATATGGGCCGTCTCGAGGTTCCAGTGGTCCATCAGGGCCTCCAGGATCGGGACCTGGGCCGAGACCGAGGTGTCGACGGCCGGATCGGCGGGGCGTTCCGAGCGGCCGAAGCCGAGCAAGTCGTAAACGAAGATCCGATGGCCGGCCGCGACGAGGTCCGGCACCACATTGCGCCATATGTGGGAAAAGGACGGTGTGCCATGGATGAGGATCAGCGGCGTGCCGGTGCCATGGCTGCCGCAGGCGATCCGATGGCCGCCGATGAGGGCGGCGTTGGGTGTCAACTCGGTCATGCGTATCGGGTCTCGATCTGGCGTGTCAGTCCTTTGTCATGCTGGCGAGTTCGGCCAGCGCCATGCGCTTGTAGGCGGCCACCGCGGCATCGGCCTCCGCAGGCTCCAGCGCCACGGCGAGGCGCATGGTGGCCTCGCCCAGATGCATGATCGTGAAGGTGCTCGCTTCGATCTCGCGAGGGTCCGCTTCGGGGCGAAGCCCGGCAACGATTTCGGCAAGAATGACGGCCTGGGCGCGGCTCTCCGACAGCTCGACCGCCTGCAGGCTCTTGTCGGCCTGTGCCCCGGCCCAGATGTCACACATGGCGGGGTCGGCGCGGAACATGGCATAGTAGGTGTCGATAAGTTCGGAGAAGGCGGCGCACAATTCACCACCCGTGGTCACGCCCTCCAGCCCCTGGCGAATGCACTCCTGGCTCTGCCGGTGGTAGCGCTCCATCAGCGTTTTGATGATGGCACTCTTGTCCGGAAAGTACTGGTAGAGCGAGCCGACCGAGATTTCCGCCATTTCCGCGACTTCGCTCATGCGCAGGGCATCGCTGCCGCCGTGCGCGATAAGGGATTCCGCACAATCGAGAATGCGCGCGACACGCTCGCGGGCGCGCCGCTGGCTGGGCGTCCGGCGCAGGGCGGGCTCGGTCTGCGCGACCGTGGATGAGGTGGGCGCCATGTCAGGACCTCCAGAATCTTGTTGACCCATAAAATATGAGGAACTATCACATTATGCAAATATGAGAGATACTCACATTTAACAGGAGGATGACATGTCGCAATCCGACACCAATGAAACCAAAGCGCCGGTTCTCGTTCTCGGGGGCCGGGGCAAGACCGGCCGGCGCGTCGCGTCGCGTCTCGAGGCGGCGGGCGTGCCGGTCCGCATCGGCTCGCGCTCGGGCACACCGCCGTTCGATTGGGAGGATTCATCGACATGGGGCGCCGCGCTCGACGGAGCGCGGGCGGTGTACATCACCTATCAGCCGGACCTGGCGGTGCCCGGCGCGCTGGAGACGGTGCGCGCCTTCTTCGCGCAGGCGCTCGATAAGGGTGTGACGCGGCAGGTACTTTTGTCCGGGCGCGGCGAGGAGGAAGCGGAGGCGGCCGAGCAGGCGCTGCGCGAGTCCGGCGCACAGTGGACTGTCCTGCGCGCAAGCTGGTTTGCCCAGAACTTCAGCGAGGACTTCCTGTTGGACGCGGTCAATGAAGGCACGGTGATGCTGCCCGTGGGCGCGGTGGGTGAGCCGTTCATCGACGTCGAGGACATCGCCGAGGTGGCCGTGGCGGCGCTGACCGACCCGCGGCATGTCGGCCAGCTCTACGAGCTGACCGGGCCGCGCCTGATGACCTTCGAACAGGCTGTCTCCGAGATCGGGACGGCCAGCGGCCGGGAAATCGGCTACGTCCAGATCACGCCGGAAGAGTTCGAGGGCGGGCTGAAGCAGCAGGGACTGCCCGAGGAGATGGTCGCGCTGGTGATGTATCTGTTTACCCAGGTGCTCGACGGGCGCAATGCGCAGCTCGCCGACGGCGTGCAAAGAGCCCTGGGGCGTGCGCCGCGCGACTTCACCGAATATGCACAGGGCGTGGCGGCCCAGGGCGTCTGGGCGGCCTGATGGAGTAAGCCGGCTACTCCTCGGGCTCGGTGGTAAAGGTCAGCGGATGACCGGCTTCACGGCCGGCATCCGTGGCCTCGGTCGCCTTGGTTTCGGCCACTTCCTGCGTGTAGACGGCAACCACGCAGGTGCCCTTGGAATGGGCGGTGATCATGGCGTGGTACGCCTCTTCCTCGCTCATGCGGAAGACCGCCTTGAGGACGGCGACGACGAATTCGCGCGGGGTGTAGTCGTCATTCACAAGGATGACCTTGTGCATGCTCGGCCGCTGCGTCTTTGAGCGGATCTTCTTGCGGGGCTTGGTGGTGTTGTCTGCCATGGGTCGACTCTTCGATACCAGGGCTGCGGCGTGCAGATTCACATCGGGGTGCGCGCGTTCCGTGCACCGTATTATGCCGCGTGCAGGGGGCGGTGCGCAAGGCGTTCGATGGTCCCACGCGCCGGATCGGGACAGGCCGGACAAGCAAAGGGCGGCTCGTTGGGAGCCGCCCTTCGTATTGCGTCCGCGTGCTTTGGATCAGCCGGTGACGGCGCCCTCGCTGGCCGGGCGGGCGAGCTGGGCGAACTTGCCCAGGACACCGCGCGTGTAGCGTGGATCGCGCTTTTTCCAGACCTTGCGGCGCTTCTCGAGTTCGGCATCGTCGATATTGAGCTGCAACAGGCGCTGCGGCGCATCGATGGTGATCTCGTCACCTTCCTCCACCAGGGCGATAGTGCCGCCCTCAAAGGCTTCGGGTGTGACATGGCCGACGACCATTCCCCAGGTGCCGCCGGAGAAGCGGCCATCGGTAATCAGGCCGACACTTTCGCCGAGCCCCCGGCCGATGATCGCGGAGGTGGGGGCGAGCATTTCGGGCATGCCGGGGCCGCCCTTGGGGCCGAGATAGCGCAGAACGACGATGTCGCCGGGGTTGATCTTGTCCGAAAGGATCGCGTCCATGGCCGACTGCTCGTCGTCGAAGACGCGGGCCGGGCCGGTGATGACGGGCTTCTTGAGCCCCGTGATCTTGGCGACCGCGCCGTCCTCGGCGAGATTGCCCTTGAGAACCGCGAGGTGGCCGGATTTGTAGAGCGCATCTTCGATGGACATGATGACGTCCTGATCGGCGCGCGGTTTATCGGGGACGTCCGCCAGTTCCTCGGCGATGGTTTTGCCCGTGATGGTCATGCAGTCGCCGTGGATGAGGCCGGCATTGAGCAGGATTTTCATGACCTGCGGGATACCGCCGGCCTGGTGCAGGTCGACCGCCATGTACTTGCCCGACGGCTTGAGGTCGCAGATGACCGGAACCTTGGCGCGCACGCGCTCGAAGTCGTCGAGGCTCCACTCGACGTCGGCGGCGTGGGCGATGGCGAGGTAATGCAGGATGCCGTTGGTCGAACCGCCGGTCGCCATCATCACGGCAACCGCGTTCTCGATCGACTCGCGGGTAATGATGTCGCGCGGCTTGATGCCCTTCTTGACGGCTTCGACGAGGACCTTGGCGGACTCGGCGGTGCTGTCGAGCTTTTCCTTGTCCGGGTTGGCCATGTTGGCCGAGTTCATCAGCGACATGCCGAGCGCCTCGAAGGACGAGCTCATGGTATTGGCGGTGAACATGCCGCCGCAGGACCCGGTGGAGGGGCAGGCGTTCTGTTCGATGCCCTCGAAATCCTCGTCGCTCATGCGGCCGGCCATCTTGGCGCCGACGGCCTCGAACGCGGAGACGATGGAGAGGTCCTGACCCTTCCAGTGGCCGGGCTTGATGGTGCCGCCATAGACATAGATGGCCGGGACGTTGGACCGGGCAATGCCGATCATGCCGCCGGGCATGTTCTTGTCGCAGCCGCCGATGACCAGAACGCCGTCCATCCACTGGCCCTGAACCGAGGTTTCGACGCAGTCTGCGATGACCTCGCGGGAGACGAGGGAGTATTTCATGCCCTCCGTGCCCATGGACATGCCGTCGGAGATGGTCGGCGTGCCGAACATCTGCGGATTGCCACCGGCCTCGGTGATGGCGAAGCTCGCGGCGTCGGCGAGGGGCTGCAAGCCGGCGTTGCACGGGGTGATGGTGGAATGCCCGTTGGCAATACCGATCATCGGCTTGTCGAAGTCTTCCTTCTTGTACCCGAGGGCGTAGAACATGGCCCGGTTGGGCGAGCGGGCAATGCCCTGGGTGATGGTTTTCGATCGCTCGTTGTACGGCATTGAGGCCTCCCGAATGCGAAGGTTGTGCGCAGGGTTTGCGCGTCTCGTGTGGGGTCAAAAGCTAGAGCCGTTCCAAACCAATGTAAAATATATTATTCTGTCACAACTAGGTCGTGATGGATATTAAACGCATATGGACCTTCGCCAGATTCGCCAGTTCGTGACGGTGGCCGACACGCTGCATTTCGGCCGGGCGGCGGAGCGGCTGGGGATGACCCAGCCGCCGCTGAGCCAGAGCGTCCGGGCGCTCGAGGAGGAGATCGGCGTGGCGTTGTTCACGCGAACCAAGCGGCACGTGGCGCTGACGGCGGTCGGGGCGCAGTGGCTGCCCTATGCGCGGCATCTCCTGGCGGACGCCGGAGCTTTGCCGGGGATCGCTGAACGGCTGTCGCGCGGTGAGATCGGGGCGGTGCGGCTGGCCTTCATCAGCACGGCTGATTACAACGTGTTGCCACTCCTCGTGAGCAAGCTCAAACAGGTGGCGCCGGAAGTCGAGGTGACACTGCGGGAAGCGACGAGCGACGTTCAGATCGAGGCGTTGCTGGACGGGGAGATCGATGCCGGCGTGATCATTCCGCCGCCGGAGATGGCCAATCTCGCCGCGCTCGACTATCAGCCCTTGCAGCGGGAGCCGCTCGTGGCGGCGTTGCCGGAGGTTTGGGTGGAGTCCGGGCGGATCGCGTTGACCGGCGGGCATGTCGACTTCGCCCGGATCGCGGATGCGCCGCTGATCCTGTTTCCACGGCGCGGGGCGCCGGCCTTCCATGATCTGGTGACGCGCTACTTCGCCGAACAGGGGCGGCAACCGCGGCTGGGGCAGCAGGCGATCCAGATGCAAACGATCATCAGCCTCGTCTCGGTCGGCATGGGCGTGGCGCTGGTGCCGGCGTCCATGCGCAACCTGGCACGGGCCGGGGTGCGCTATGTGCCGCTCGCCGGCGCGGCGCCGGAAATCGAGACTGGGATCGCCTGGCGGCGGAACAACACCATGCCGACACTGGGGCAGTTGCTCGAGGTGGCGCGGGAATTGGCGGAGGACGGTGAGTAGGGCGCTCAATCCTCCGCACGCATGGCAACCTCGACACTGACAGGCTTGTGGTCGCTGGTCAGAACGCCGGAGGGAAGCAGCGAGTTGATGCGGTCGTGGATTTCGTGTTCGACACGCCCGGCCCCGGGACGGACGATCAGCGGGCCGAGGCCGCGGCGGCTGAGGGCTTCGGTGAAAACGATGTGGTCGAGCAGGATGTGCGGATCGCGGGACGGGTCGAGCCGGTCCTGGAACTGAACGGTCCAGCGCAGGTCCTGCGGGTAGTCGAACAGGGCGTGATTCATGAACTGGCGCGCGAAGAAGATGTCGCCTTGCAGGCTGCTGACGAGGTCGTGCAGCAGGTATTCGCGCTCCAGCAATTCCTTGCCCGGACCGTCGTTGAAGTCGCCGAGCACGAAGATTGCCGGCAGCTCTTCCTGATCGAAGCGATGATCGATGTAGTGGCGCACGTCGAGCGCCTCGGTGGTGAGCTTGGCGCGGGCGACATGGGCGTTGGCCATGAACCAGCGCACGTCGTCGCGGGCGAAATACTGGCGGTCCGTCTCGTCGTCGTCCCGCCGGGGTGCGGACATGCCGATGTGTTTGCTCTTGAAATGGGCGCCGATGAATTCAAGCCGCGTGCCCTGCCAGTCGAGAACCAGCGTCTGGGGATGCCGGTAGTGCTGGTGGCGCTTGCGCTCGTTGGCGCCGACGGTACGGGTGGAGCGGTCGAGTTTGGGTACGGACATCACCCAGCGGCCGTCCTTGTGGCCCATGCGGGATTCGGCAGCCGTGTATGCCTGCCAGGTGGTGATGTCGAGCAGGTGCGGGTCGGTTTGCGCCGCGAGCTCGGACCTGACCAGGAACCAGATCCATTGATCGCCCCGGATGTCATAGGCATCGTCGTCAGGGCCGGGGCGCGTGATCAGGTCGTAGTCCGGCAGGTGGGCGTCGCGGAAGGCCTGCATGGGTTCGCTGTGCGGCACGGCTTCCAGAAGGCAGATGATGTCGGGGTCGATTTCGCCGATTTCCCGGGTGAGGGCCGCGAGCCGGGCCGTCGCCGCCTCCATGGTCGGCGCCCGGCGGATGCCGAGATTGGCGCGCGGCTCGATGGCGCCGCGCGCAACATCGAAGGCATCGCCCAGCCATTCAACGTTCCAGGACGTGAGCTTGAAAGCGCGCATACCGTCCCTCCCGCGCTGAGGATAGGTGACCTACATGACCCTTGGGTGTCAGTGTGCCGGATCAGGAGTTTTCCGCAACCCCGCATTTAAACCAGATGCGCTACACAACAAAAGGCCGTGCGATGCGCATATGCCGCCGCCGGTTCGGAAAACAATCCACCGGCACGCAGAATCGGATAATCTTTGTATCATGAGACAATACCTCGATCTGATGCAGCATGTGATGGATACCGGAACCGACCGGGGTGACCGCACGGGGACCGGCACGCGTTCGGTATTCGGCCACCAAATGCGCTTCGATCTCGGCGCCGGTTTCCCGCTGCTGACGACCAAGAAACTGCACATCAAGTCGGTGATCTACGAGCTCTTGTGGTTCCTGCGCGGGGAGACGAACGTGCGCTGGCTGCAGGAGCGGGGCGTGCGCATCTGGAACGAGTGGGCGGACGAAAACGGTGATCTCGGACCGGTCTATGGCTCGCAATGGCGGAGCTGGCCGGATGGCGAGGGCGGACATGTCGACCAGATCGCCGATGTCGTCGACTCCATCGCCAACAAGCCGGAATCGCGCCGGCATATCGTGACGGCCTGGAACCCGGCAGAAGTCGACGAGATGGCGCTGCCGCCGTGCCACTGCCTGTTCCAGTTCTATGTCGCGGACGGCAAGCTGAGCTGCCAGCTCTATCAGCGCTCGGCCGACATCTTTCTCGGCGTGCCGTTCAATATCGCGTCCTACGCGCTTCTCACCCACATGATCGCGCATGTGACCGGGCTCGAGCCGGGCGATTTCGTGCATACGCTGGGGGACGCACACCTCTATCACAATCACTTCGAGCAGGCGAAGGAACAGCTCGGGCGAACCCCCAAGCCGTTGCCCGAGCTCAGGATCGCGACGGCGCGCAGTTCGGTGTTCGATTTCGAGTTCGAGGACTTCGAGATCGTCGGCTACACGGCCGATCCCAGCATCAAGGCGCCGATCGCCGTATGACGGCGGACCTGAAAGAGCTGTCGGCGAAGGTCGTCGCCGTCTCGCGGACCTATGCGACGCGGTGCGGGATCGAGCGCGACGACGATTGGTACGTGCTCAAACTTCAGGAAGAACTTGGAGAGCTTGTAGCGGAATACGTGAAGCTGACCGGGCGCGGCCGTATGAAGGGTGCGGAACGGGCGGAGGTGCGTGCCGCGCTGGAGGACGAAGCGGCCGATGTGCTGGCGCATTTGCTGCTGCTGGCGCGCCACAACGATCTGGATCTGGGATCCGCTCTCGCCCGCAAGTGGTTCAAATATCTGCCGGAGGACGAGTCCGGCAAGGAGTGCACGTGAGTTTGACGATCCGGGAAGCCGTGCCGGGCGACGAGGGGTTGGTCCTGAAGTTCATCAAGGACCTGGCCCTTTACGAAAAGGAACCCGACGCGGTCGAGACGACAGAGGAGAGCCTTCGCGGTGTCCTGTTCTGCGAGGCGCCGAAGGTATTCTGCAACATCGGCGAATGGGACGGCGCACCGGCCGGGTTCGCACTGTGGTTCTACACCTTCTCGACATGGACGGGGCGGCACGGGATCTGGCTGGAGGACTTGTTCGTTGAACCGGATTATCGCGGGTATGGTCTCGGCAAGGCATTGATCCGCGAGTTGGGGCGGCGCTGCCGGGACGAAGGGCTCGGGCGGCTGGAATGGACCGTGCTCGACTGGAACGAGCCCTCGATCGACTTCTACAAGGCGCTCGGTGCGGTGATGATGGACGAATGGACCACCTGCCGGATGGACGGCGCGGCGCTCGAGGCATTGGGGGCGGCATGAGCGCGACGATCTGCATGATCGCGGCGGTGAGCGAGAACGGGGTGATCGGGGACGGCCCGGATATCCCGTGGCGGCTCCCCTCGGATTTCGCCTATTTCAAGCGCACGACGATGGGCAAACCGCTGGTGATGGGCCGCAAGACCTTCGAGAGCATCGGCAAGCCGCTGCCGGGCCGAACGACGCTGGTCGTCAGCCGTCGGGCCGGGTATCAGCCCGATGGCGTGATTGTGATCGACGACCTCGGCGCGGCGATCGATCATGCCGTTTCAATCGCCGAAGCGGACGGGGTGGACGAGGTGATGATCGCCGGGGGTGCGGAGATTTACCGGCAGGCCATGCCCCGGGCCGAACGGCTCTATGTGACGCATGTGGCCACGACCGTTGCGGGGGACGCGCATTTCCCCGCTATCGACCCGGCCGAATGGCGTGCTATCGAGCAACCTGAAGTCACGCCGTCGGAAAAGGACAGCGCTCGCTATTCGATTGCTGTATACGAACGGCGCTAGGCGCTTTGTCGCATTGAATTTCAGGGCCTTGGGGGCAAGCCTTGGATTGATCGGCGGGCGCCGCTCGCCTATATAGGCCGTCAACTCGATTTTCGACCGACCGAAAGGTAAGACATGCCGTGGGATAACAATACGGGAGGGGGCGGCCGCAGCAATTCCGGCGGTCCCTGGGGCCAGGCACCCGGCGGTGGCGGCGGTCCGCGCCGACCCGGAGGTGGCAGCGGCGGAACGCCCCCGAACCTCGAAGAAATTCTGAACCGCGGCCGGGATCAGTTCCGCGGCGGCATGCCCGGCGGGCGCTGGGGGCTTATCGGTGTCGTCGTTGTGGCCCTCATCTTCTGGGGCTTCCAGTCGATCTACACGGTCGAACCGCAGGAAATCGGTATCGAGCTGTTGCTGGGCCAGCCCAAGGAGACGTATTCGGAGCCGGGGCTGCACTTCATCCTGTGGCCGGTCGAGACGGTCGAAAAAGCGAGCATCACCGAGAATCGCATCCAGATTGGGTCGGTCAGCGCCATTCAGAACCAGGAAGCGCGGCCGATCAGCGACGAAGGGCTGATGCTGACCGGTGACCAGAACATCGTCGATGTGGCGTTCGCCGTTCTGTGGCGGGTGCGCGAGCCGGAGAAATACCTGTTCAACGTGCAGGAGCCGGACGTGATGGTGCGCCGCACCGCCGAGAGTGCCATGCGCGAGGTGGTCGGCCGCCGCCCGGCGTCGGACATCTATCGTTCGGATCGTGAGGGCGTCGCCCTGGCGGTGCAGGACATCACGCAGGGTGTCCTCGATGATTATAACACCGGCGTCGAGGTCAGCCAGATCACCATAGCCGACGTGGCGCCGCCCGCGCAGGTGTCGGATGCGTTCGAGGAGGTCCAGCGCGCCGAACAGGACGAGGACCGCTTCCAGGAAGAGGCACGGCAGTACGCCAACACGGTACTCGGCGAAGCCCGCGGCCAGGCCGCACAGGTTCGCGAGGACGCCGCGGCATACAAGGACCGCGTGGTGCAGGAAGCCGAGGGTGAGGCCGCCCGCTTCGTCTCCGTCTATCGCGAGTATGCGGAGGCGCCGGAGGTGACGCGCAAGCGCCTGTTCCTCGAAACCATGGAAGGCGTGATCGGCAATTCGAACCGCATCATCATGGAAGAGGGCGCGAGCGGATCGGGCGTCGTGCCATACCTGCCGCTGCCCGAGGTGCAGTCCCGGCAACGGCAGAACCAGCAAAACGGGCAGGGTAGCGACCAGAATGGCTCGTCCTCCAGCAACACGAATTCCTCGGGGAGCTGATCGATGAACCGCGTAATTGCCATTGTCGTTGTCGCGCTCATCGCGATCTATATCTTCATTTCCTCGGTCTTCGTGGTCAACGAACGCCAGCAGGCGATCGTCACGCGGTTCGGCGAGATCTCGCGGGTGATCACCGAGCCCGGGCTCAGCTTCAAGATTCCGACGGACTTCATCGAATCCGTGCAGATCATCGAGAAGCGCATCCTGCGGTATGACCTCGAGGATATCCGAGTTCAGGTGTCGGGTGGGCGTTTCTACAACGTCGATGCGTTCCTGTCCTATCGGATTTCCAACCCGCGGTTGTTCCGCCAGCAGACCCGCGGCAGCCTGGCGGTTGCCGAAGGGCTGATCGACTCCCGCTTCGAGTCGGCCTTGCGCCGGATTTATGGTCTCAGGGAGTTCCAGGCGGCGCTTTCGGAAGAGCGTGACGACATGATGCAGGAAGCTCAGCGACTCATTTCCGATGAGATCGCGGAGCTGGGTATCGAAGTCGTCGACGTACGCATCCTGCGCACCGACCTCACGGCCGAGGTCTCGCAGCAGACCTATGACCGCATGTCGGCGGAGCGCCTTGCGGAGGCCGCGCGCATTCGGGCGCGGGGCCGTGAGGAAGCCCAGAGAATCAGGGCGCAGGCGGATCGCCGCGTTACCGAAATTCTCGCGGCGGCACGGCGCGACTCCGAAATCCTGCGTGGTGAGGGTGATGCCGAGCGCAACAACATCTTTGCCGAAGCCTATACGGTCGACTCCGAGTTCTTCCAGTTCTATCGCTCGATGCAGTCCTACCGCACCGCGCTTTCGGACGAAGGAACGACCATGGTGCTGAGCCCGAATACCGAGTTCTTCTCCTATTTCAACTCGGATACGCCGGACGGCGGCGCCGTGCCGACGCCGACCGACATCAGCGATCTTCCACAATTCGACGTGCAGGAAGAGCCTGAAGAAGTCAGGGAGGAAGACCTGATCTCCGATCCGAACCCGATCATCGCGCCATCCGAGCGTGAGG
>CAZNHG010000006.1:25579-30736 GCA_964572555.1 uncultured Devosiaceae bacterium
CGGCGCCTCGGATGCCGAACCCGCTCCGGCGGAGTCCGGTGCGTCCTCGGACGATGCGGCTCCCTCCGACAGCTCCGAGCCGGCTACGGAGAATAGCGGTTCGTGACAGACTTCTTCGCGGCCCTGGCGCTTGCGATAGTCATCGAGGGAATGCTGTACGCGGCATTCCCGGACCAGATGAAGCGGGCGCTCGAGGCACTTCTGGAGACGCCGAATTCCACAATACGCACCGTCGCGCTTGTAAGCGCGGCGGTTGGGCTTATTATCCTCTGGATGATCAGGGGCTGAGCCTGGGAACACTCTCCCCGCTGTCTGCATAATTTGTCACATTGCATCGAGTACTTTTATTCGTGGCGGGACGGCCCGTTGCGGCCCGGTGCGTGTGATGGGGAGGATGATATGGAGCGAACGGTTTCCGGACTGCGCATGACGCGAGCACTTGCACTGCTCGTGCTGCTTTGGTGCGGGGCGCCTGTCGCAGCCGCCGCGCAGGGGCCGGAATCCGTCGCCGACCTTGCCCGCGACCTTTCCGACGTCGTCGTGAACATCAGTACGACGCGGCGCCTGCCCGGCGGTGGCGGGATTCCGTTCCCCGACACGCCGGACGGTTCGCCGCTCGGGGACCTGTTCGATCAGCTCAATCCCAACCAGGGGCAGGACGAGCGGAGCATGCGCGAGGCGCGAAGCCTTGGGTCGGGTTTCGTGATCTCGGAAGACGGGCTGATCGTCACCAACAATCACGTCATCGAAGGCGCGGACGAAGTGCTGGTCTATCTCAGCGACGGGAAGCGGCTCGAGGCCGATGTGGTGGGTGTCGACAGGAAGACGGACCTCGCGGTGCTGCGGGTCGATGCCGAGGAGCCGCTGCCCTATGCCAGTTTCGGCGACAGCAGCAGCGCCGATGTCGGTGACTGGGTGATGGCGATCGGCAACCCCTTCGGGCTGGGCGGTTCGGTGACGCTGGGGATCGTCTCGGCGCGCAATCGCGACATCAACTCGGGACCGTACGATAACTTCATCCAGACGGATGCGGCGATCAATCGGGGCAATTCCGGCGGCCCCCTGTTCGATATGAACGGCGACGTCGTCGGTATCAACACCGCGATCATCGCGCGGGGCGGAACGTCGCTGGGAATCGGGTTCGCGGTTCCGGTGAACCTCGCCAAGCCGATTATCGGCCAGTTGACGGAATTCGGAGAGACCCGGCGCGGATGGCTCGGCATCGGCATTCAGAGGGTGAGCGCGGATATCGCGTTGAGCCTCGGGCAGGAGAACGCCGGCGGCGCGCTCGTGGCGGAGATCACGGAGGATGGTCCGTCGGACGGTGTGCTGCGGGAAGGAGACCTGATCCTGGCGTTCGACGGCAAGGAAGTGACCAGCATGCGCGCCTTGCCGCGCATCGTGGCGGAAACGGCTGTCGGCAAGACCGTCGAGGTGCGGATCCTGCGTGAAGGCGAGGAGAAAGTGGTCGAGGTCGAACTCGGCCGGCTGGAGACGAACGAACAGGAGCTTGCCGGCGCCGCCGGGCGGAACAGCTCCGACGAACGGCCCTCGGAGATGCCCGAGGGGGCGGAGCCCGACCTGTCGCGGCTCGTCGGGTTCGAAGCGGCGACGCTGAACCCGGATCTGCGCGACGAATACCGGATCGGTGATGCGGTAACCGGCGGCGCGGTGATCACGGAGGTCGTTTCCGGATCGGATGCCGCCGACAAGGGACTGGCGCCGGGACTGGTGATCGAGGAGGTCAATCAGCGCGATGTCGGGGATCTGGGCGACATCATCGCGATCGTCGGCAACGCACGCGAAACCGGGCGCCCGGCGGTGCTGTTCAAGGTCGTCAATCCTTCCGGCGCGCAGCGCTTCGTGGCGGTGCGGCTAGAGTAGGGCCGGGTTGGTGATGCGATAGAGAACGTGCGGGCGCAAGGGGTGGCCCTGCGGCACGTTGGGATTGGCAAAGTTGTCGGCCGGATCGTGGGACATCCCGATTTTCTCCATGACACGGCGGCTTGGCAGGTTGCCTTCATACGTGAAGGCAACGACTTCGGGCAAGTTCAGCTCCCGCCACGCGAAATCGAGCCAGGTGCGGGCGCCCTCCGGGGCGTAGCCGCGGCCCCAGAAGGCCTTGTCGAACAGCCAGCCGATCTCGACCTCGGGATGCGAGGGAATGGCGTCGCACGTCGCGGCAGGAATGCGGCCCAGGCCGAGCAGGCCCACAAGCGCACCGTCCGCCTTGTTCTCGACGGCCTGGAAATGAAAGCCGTTCTCCTCGGCGCGCTCGCGGCAGCGGTCGATCAGCGTGCTGGTCTCGGCCGGCGTGGCGGTCGAGGGATAGAACCGCCGGACATGCGCATCCCCCATGATGGCGGCGAGAGGATCGCGGTCGCGGTCCTCCCAGGGGCGCAGGATCAGCCGGTCCGTCTCAGCCCTCATCGTACGATCTCGTCTTCCGAGTAGCCCTGCAGATAGAGCAGCGCCGTGAGGTCGCCGTGATCGATCTTGACCTGGGCCTCGGCCGCAACGGACGGCTTTGCATGAAGGGCCACGCCCAGCCCCGCCGCCTGGAGCATCGGCAGGTCGTTGGCGCCGTCGCCCACCGCCAGCGTCTCGGCGAGGGGAATGCCCCGTTCCTCGGACAGCGTGTTGAGGCGCGCCAGCTTGGTCGTCTTGTCGACGACCGGTTTCTGCACGGTCCCGGTGAGCGTGGTGCCGGAGAACTCGAGGACGTTGGCGACCGCCTCGTCGAAACCGATGCGCTTGGCGTAGTAGTCGGCGAAATAGGTGAAGCCGCCCGAGACGAGCGACGAATAGGCGCCGTAGGCTTTCATGGTCTGCACCAGGGCCCGGCCGCCGGCGGCGTAGGTGATGCGTTCGCGCCGGACCTGTTCGATGGCCTTCTCCTCGAGGCCCTTCAACAGGGCGACACGGGTCTCGAGCGCCTGCTCGAAGTCGAGTTCGCCGTTCATGGCGCGGGCCGTGATCTCGGCGACCTGCTCCTTGATGCCGAGCGCGTCGGCGAGTTCGTCGATGCATTCCTGCTCGATCATGGTGGAATCCATGTCGGCGATGAGGAGCTTCTTGCGCCGGTTCGCCTCGGGGACCAACGCCACGTCGACCGGCTCGGTGCCCAACAGCTCGCGTGCCACGGCCACCGGGTCAGTTGACTTCATGCTGGTGATCTCGCAGGCAATATTGCGCGACAGCCAGTTCTCGCTGCCGCCGACGGCATGCAGGACCTTGGCGACGAGCGTGGGCGACAGTGCCGGTTCGGCCGGATTGGCGATGAGACAGAGTACGGACATAGAGGCAGCCTGATGGGTGCGGAACGGCGAGCGGTTTTGATAGCGGGTCCGACAGCGAGCGGCAAGTCGGCGCTGGCACTGGAGAAGGCTAGAGCACTCGGCGGCGTGATCGTCAACACCGACTCGATGCAGGTCTATGACGTACTGAACGTTTTGACGGCACGCCCCCCGGCCGACGACCTGGTGCGAGCCGATCACCGGCTCTATGGGTTCGTCTCACCCGCCGAGCGGTTCTCGACCGGGGGGTGGCTCAGCGCCGTAAAGCGGCTGATGGACGATGTCCCGGCACAACAGCCGCTGATCTTCACAGGCGGGACGGGGCTTTATTTCGATGCGTTGATCAACGGGGTCGCCGCAGTGCCGCAAGTTCCGGAATCGGTCGTCGCCGAGGTGGAAGAGGACGTCGCCGCACTCGACCGCGAAGGCCGGGCGGCGCTGATCGCGCAGCGCGACCCGGAAATGGCGGCGCGGCTGAAGGAGCCGGACCGGCAGCGCGTGGTCCGGGCGCTCGCGGTGCGGGCGGCGACGGGCCGGTCGCTGGCGCAGTGGCAGGACGAGGGGCAGGCGGGGCTGCTGGACGATTTCACGACGGAACGGATCGTTGTGTGTCCGGAGCGGGAACGACTGCGCGCGCGGATCGCGGAGCGGTTCGAGGCGATGCTGGAAAAAGGTGCCATCGCGGAAGTGGAATCGTTGCTGGCTATGAACCTCGACCCGAGCCTGCCGGCGATGAAGGCGATCGGCGTGCGCGAGATCGCGGCGTGGCAGGCCGGCGAGCTGTCGCGGGACGAAGCCGTCGACCGCGCGGTAACGGCAACGCGTCAGTATGCCAAGCGGCAGCGGACGTGGTTCCGCAACCGCATGAGCGACTGGGAGTGGATCACGTAACGACGAGTTTGGTGGCGCCGGTCGTGCGCAGCAGGTCTGCCGGCGCAATCTCGAAGACGGAGCGCGGATTGCCCGCCGCGGCCCAGACCGTGTCGAAGTTCAGCAGGTCCTCGTCGAACACCATCGCCATGTCCTCGGCGTGGGCGTAGGGAGAAACACCGCCGATGGAGAAGCCGGTTACGCGTTTGACGAAATCGGCGTCGGGACGCTCGAGCTTCTCGCCGAGCTGACGGCCGACACGCTTTTCGTGAACGCGGTTCGCCCCGGAGACGAGGATCATGTAGGGCGTGCCGCTGTCGGCCCCCTGAAAGCACAGCGACTTGACGATCTGGCCCACCTCGACGCCCAGCGCCTCCGCTGCCATCGTCGCGGTTGTCGCGAGGTTCTCGAGAACGATGACCTTGGCCGGGAGGCCATGTGATTTGAGCGCATCGGCAACGCGCTGTTCGAGCGTCGTCAGTTCGGCATCCATTGCGCGAAATCCGGCAGAAATGGTTTCGGAGGGTTCCATAAACAATCCCGGCGACAGGGATGCCGCCGGGACCATATGCAAATTGATCAGGCCCGCTTAGCCCTGCGGACAGGGCGCCTTGTACAGCGTGCCATTGCTGCGTTCATAGTAGCACTGATCGTCGGAACCGGCGACCTTGCCGATCAACGCACCGGCGACGGCACCACCTGCAGCGCCAACCGCGGCACCTGCGACACTGTTGGTGGCGACACCACCAACGACACCGCCCGCAGCGGCACCTACAGCCGCGCCACGTTCAGTGGACGAACACGCGCTGAGCGCCAGAAGCGCGGCGCAGATCACAACCAGTTTCTTCATGTTGCCTCTCCTCGATGGCTTTATATTCAAGTAGTTGGGTTACCCGCCCGCTCAGCATGTACTGCACATCGCAAACGCGGCGACATTGCGACACACGCCTCGCGCAACACACTGGTACAACTCGAACGGGTGTGCAAGCCG
>CAZNHG010000007.1:0-30528 GCA_964572555.1 uncultured Devosiaceae bacterium
TCGAGGGCGAGCGGGCCGTTCACCGGCATGGCGCCACCCACGATCATGCGGTCGGAGTGCGCATAGGTAAGGTTGATCGTGTCGGCGGCGAACAGGTCCTCGACGAGAAAGTTCGCGCGCAATTCCTCGGTGTCCATTGCCGCCGCCGCCAGCGGATCGACGGCATAGCGCGAGGAATAGGTCAGGGCGGTCATGTATCGTCCTCCAGAATGAAATGTGGCGCGTCCGGCCTAGTGGAACAGGCTCGGCAGCCACAGCGAGATGGCGGGTATGTAGGTGACCAGAAGCAGCACGACGATGGCCGCCACGTAGAACGGCCAGATCGAGCGGATCGCCTGCCATACCGGTATCTTGGCGACGGCGCAGCCCACGAACAGCACGGCGCCGACGGGCGGGGTGCACAGCCCTACGCCCAGATTGAGCACCATCACGACGCCGAAATGCACCGGGTCCATGCCATAGGCCTGAACGACCGGCAGGAAGATCGGGGTGGTGATGATGATGAGCGGCGCCATGTCCATGAATGAGCCGAGGAACAGCAGCAGGATGTTGACTAGCAGCAGGATGATCAGCGGATTGTCTGAGATCGAGTTCATCAACTCGATCAACGTTGCGGGCACGCGCAGATAGGCCAGGAGCCAGCCGAAAGCGGCGGCGCTGCCCACGATCAGCAGGACCATCGCCGTGGTGCGCACCGCGGCGAGCGTGGACTGGACGAAAGCGTCCCAGCTCAGCGTGCGATAGACCAGCGCGGTCACGCCCACGGCATAGACGATGGCGATGCATGAGCTTTCCGTGGCGGTGAAAACGCCGGAGCGCACGCCGCCGAAGATGATCAGGATCAGCATCAGGCCGGGGATGGCGGCCGCGATCAGCGTCGCCACCATGCGCCAGCCGGGGAAGGGTTCGGTCTGGTATCCGCGCCGCCGCGCCACGATGTAGGCAACGATCATGAGTGTCAGCGCGAGCAGCATGCCGGGAACGATGCCGGCGGTGAACAGGTCCGCGATGGATATGCGCCCGCCCGCCGAGATCGAATAGATGATCATGTTGTGCGAGGGCGGGAACATCAGCGCGATGATCGAACTCGTGGCGGTGACGTTGACCGCGTAGTCGAGGTCGTAACCGCGCTTGTGCATTTGCGGGATCATCAGTCCGCCAATCGCCGAGGTGTCGGCGACCGCGGACCCGGAAATGCCGCCGAACAGCATCGAGGCGGCGATGTTGACCTGGCCCAGCCCGCCGCGCAAGTGCCCCACGAGCGCACCCGCCATGGCGACGAGCCGCGCTGCGATGCCGCCGCGGACCATCAGGTCCCCGGCATAGATAAAGAAGGGAATGGCCATCAGAACGAAGATGGAGACGCCCGAGTTCAGGCGTTGAAACACCACCACCGGCGGAATGCCCATGTAAAGGATCGTGGCGAACGAGGCGACGCCGAGGCAGAAGGCGATCGGCGTGCCCACAATCAGGAGCGTGACGAAAGTGCCGAACAGGATGAGAAGTTCCACGTCAGGCTCCTTCCGAGCTGCGCGTGACGTCGGGCTCGATATCGGGCTCAAGGCCTGCCAGTCGCTCAATCACGCGGGTGAGGGTGAACAGGCACACGAGCACGCCGCCGGCGACGAGCGGGAAATAGCTCACCCCGTCGGGAATGCCGAGGGTGGGCCGGATCGCCGACCACGTGCCGATGATCAGCCGGGTTCCGTAGAACACCATGCCCACGCCGAAGCCGAATACCGCGACATCGGCAATCGTGCGGATGACGGCCTTGCCTTTGGCGGGAAGCATGTAGAGAAGAACGTCGAACCCCAGATGCGTCTTCTCACGCACGCCCACGGCAGCGCCGAGAAATACGAACCAGCCCATCAGCGTGATGGAGAGCGCCTCCGCCCAGCTCGGCGTGGCATTGAGGACATAGCGGCCAAAAACCTGGTAGGCGATAACGATGGTCATGCCCACCAGACAGATGCCCGAAAGCCACAAGGCGGCGCGGCTAACCCTGTCCAGAAACCGGGCGAGACGAACGAGCGCGGATTGCAATTGGCTCCCTCCAGTCATGGCGTGGCGCGGGGTGGTGCCCCGCGCCACGTGCACTCGGAGATAGTGGAAGGATTACTCGACTGCCTGTATGCGGGCCACCAGGTCCTTGAGCTCCGGCGTGTCCACATACTTGTCGTAGACAGGCCCCATCGCATCGATGAAGGGCTGCTTGTCGATATCGGTGACCACCTCGGTGCCGCTATCCTTCACCTTCTGCATCGAGGCCTCGACCTGCGCGTCCCACTGCTCGCGCATGTAGGGCACGCTCTCCTTGGCCGCTTCGCGGATGAGCTGCTGATCCTCTTCGCTCAGCGTGTCCCAGGTCTGCTTCGACATCACCAGCACCTCGGGGACGATCAGATGCTGATCGAGCGTGTAGTACTTGGCGACCTCGTGATGGCCGGAGGTGTCATAGCTGGGCGGATTGTTTTCCGCGCCGTCGATGACGCCGGTCTGAATGGACGAATAGACTTCGCCATAGGGCATGGGCGTGGCGTTGGCGCCCAGGGCCGCGACCATGTCGACGAATACGTCCGACTGCATCACGCGGAACTTGAGACCTTCGAGGTCCGCCATCGACTGGATCGGCCGCTGGCTGTTGTAGAACGAGCGCGCGCCGCCGTCATAGAAGGCGAGGCCGATCAGGTCATGCGGCTCGAACGCGGCCAGGATTTCGTCGCCGATTTCCCCGTCCATCACCTTGCGCATATGGTCGGTGGACCGGAAGATGTACGGAAGGGACGGAATCTTGGTTTCGGGCACAAGCCCGTTGAACGGGCCGAGCGAGACGCGGTTCATGTCGATGACGCCGAACCGTGTCTGCTCGATCGTGTCGGCTTCCTCGCCGAGCTGGGCCGAGTGGAACACCTCGATCGAGATGCGCCCGTCGGTCCGCTCGCTCAAGAGCTCGCCCATGTACTTGACCGCCTCGACCGTCGGATAGCCGTCCGGATGGGTATCCGAAGACCGCAGGACGATCTCCTGCGCGCCAGCGGCACCGGCAAACATGGCGCTCACGCCTATCGCCGCCGCCAGTCTGGAAAAGTGAAACATCGCTGTCCTCCCTAGCAGTGTGAAGTCACACGGAACGGGCTGGTTTTCTCCAGATTCCGGCCCGCGAGATACCGGCTCTCCCGCCGGAAATTCCGTTCAGGACGCCTTTCCAAGTGCCCCGTCAGGAATTGTATGGTACTGTATGGTGGCTTGAAAAACTTGTCAATTCGTGGTCTTGCACATCCATGGAAGTCGAAACACTCACCGTCCCGCCCGGCGAAACCGTCGCATCGCAGTTGGAGAAGGAGTTGCGCGAAGCCATCGTGCGGCTCGAGATCATGCCGGGCGAACGCCTGTCCGAGCAGGAGATCGCGACGCGCTACGGCGTCTCGCGCCAGCCCGTGCGCGAGGCATTGATTTCGCTGTCGAAGTCGAGCCTTGTCGATGTCCGCTCGAACCGCGGAACGGTGGTCGTTCGCATATCGGTCCAGCAGATGCTCGAGGCCCGCTTCGTGCGCGAGGCGGTGGAAGTCGCCGTGGTGCGGCGCGCTTGCGAAACCTTCCTGCCCTGGATTCGCCAGAGCATCGACGTCAACCTGGACCATCAGGAAAAAGCGCTCGAAGCGGCTGATCACGACACGTTCCGCGAGCTCGATCAGCAGTTCCATGTCCTCATCGCCAAGGGTGCGAGCTGCAGCCTCGCCTGGGGCGCGATCGCCGATATGAAGGCGCACATGGACCGCGTGTGCAATCTGACCCTGAAATATCCGCACGCCCGCGAGTCCCTGCTCGTCCAGCACCGCGAGATCATGGCGGCCATCGATGCCAAGGACCCAGACGCGGCCGAAAGCATCATGCGCGACCACCTCAAATCGATCCTGGTGGATCTGCCCAGGGTGGAGTCGGAGTTCCCTCACCTGTTCGAGCAGGGATGAAGATACATTACACAAAAAACGGGCGCAGTCGCGGACTGCGCCCGTTAGAACCGTCAGGCGTCGATAATATCGATTAAACGAGTGACGCCCTTTGTTTCCTCTTAGTCCTCGTCATTATCAGCGTTGCCACCACCGGATTTACCGGGTGCGTTGCCGGAGGTTCCCGGATTGCTACCCGAGTGGCCGGGGGCATCGCCCGACTTGCCCGGGCTGTTGCTTGAATTGCCCGGCGCGTTCGCGGAACTACCCGGAGAGCTGTCCGACCGACCGGCACCGCCCGCATTGCTGTGGTCGGGTGCGTTGCTGTAGCTGCCGGAGTTCGCATTGCCGTGCCCGGGGGCATTACCGATATTGTTGCGCGCATTGGCGTCGCGGACGCGTTCGGCTATTTCTTCAGCGGTCACCGTCTCGCCGTCATAGGTGGTAAACACCGGCTCGGGCCCCGGCCCGGAAACTTCCATGGCCCGGCCCGGCGCGACGTCGGCTTCCTGCCCGCGGGTGATTTCGGTGCGCACACGGTGGACCCGGTCGCTCACTTCGACGCGCCCTCGCTCGACTTCGACGCTTGCGCCGAAGTCATCGGAGCGCACGACGAACCGCGTACCCTTGACCACCGTCGCTAGGTACGGCGTGCGGACCGAGAAGTGCTGGACGTTGCGCCGTTCGGCATCGATCGTGACTTCGCCATACCCCTGGTCCACACGGGTCCGGTGCCCCTCGACCGCATCGACGATCCGGATATAGGTGTCACCGTCGATCTCGATCGACTCCTCACCGCGCACGAATGTGACTCGTCCGCTGGCCACCGTCTGGATGTGGCGCGCATCCGAAATGACGTCACCCCGCTCAAGGCGCTGCCACTGGGAACCGTCATAGGCGAAGACACGGCCGCGCAGTTTCTCGGCAACCCAGTCATCGGCGGCGGCGAGTGAAGGTGCGCCTGCAAGGACGAGCGCCGCGATTACGGCGCAGACTTTTCCGCCAGACGCTTTTCGGCTGGCGAAGACGGGATACAAGTGCTTGATCAAGATGACCCCCCGGATCGGTTTTGCGGGTTCGTCCGCTTCCGGACTTCTACGCAACGGGGATGGTCGGGCGTATGAATTAAGCAAAGCCTAATACTGGTCTTCTCGACTCCGGAATCGGGGACATGGCGAAACAATCGGAAACAAATTGCGTACAACTCTCATGATATCGGGAGCACGCGATGCAATCGCACTCCTGGACTGATCGCGAACAGGAAAGGGGCGCCCCCTATAGATGACGCCCCGATGCGCGCATTACCTGGCTTGGTTCAGGGACTCTCTGGTGCGGCTGCCCGCACCGAACCGGCGCCGTCGCAGCCGGAGGGATCGGCATCGCAGCCCGGCGTGAGGCCAACGATCGACGTGTCGACCATATCGGCACCGATATCCGCCTGGCCGGTACTCATGTCGGCGCCCCCGCAGCCGCCCGGGTCGGCATCGCAGCCGGGGGTCAGTCCGGCAATGCCTTGTCCGGAAAGCGACGGGCCGGTGGCACTCCGGTTGCCCGTTGCGAACCACGGATCGGTAGGTACAGGCTGGCCGACCATTTCCATTATCTCCCTGGGCGTGAGCACGTCATGGCCGGACCCGCGGCCGCCGACGCGGGTGGCGTCCTTGAGCCAGCTATCGTTCTGCTTCTTGGCGAGACCGCACCGGATACCGAGGGTGAGGCAATCGCCACCTGCACCACCATTGCCCGTTTGCGGTCCGCGCGGGTCGGGCTGGGACGGATTCTTCATGTCGGAGGGCGTAATCCATTTCGTTCCTCCATCACCGTCCTTCAGGATATAGCCTTGGGATTCCCCATCTTTGTACAAGAAGCTGACGGAACCGCCGTCGTCGAAATATATCGTGGAGGTCTCTGCTGTACTGCCGTCGCTGTGCTGGCGTACACGGCTGATCACACGTCCCTGCTCATCGCGATAGGTTTGCGTGCTCTCCACTGCGGGTGCGCCCTCCGAGCCAGTGTCGGACTCCGAATTCGCACCGGCGGCAGCGCCCGACTTCCCCCCGGCCGCGTCGTCCGGGCCATAGCTGGCCTGGCCGCTCCCGACATTCTTCATGCCCGAACCGCTGGTTGCGGAGCCGCTCCCCAAATCCACGAAGCTGTCGGGATCATCGGTGCCGCCGTCGGCGCTAATTTCCGGGCGCGGATAACGGCCGTATCGGTTGCCGGGGTCGGTTGGCCCGTATCCGCCGGTGGGGCCGAAACCGCGATCCCGGGGACCCTTACCGTCGAGGCCGTCATTGCCGCCACTGTCGCATCCGCCGAGGCCCGCAATCTCCTTGCCCGATGGCACATTGACACCCGGGCCGCAATCGTTCTCGCGGCCGAAATCGCCAACTTCGAGGCCGAAACCGTTGCCCAGTTCCCGGAACTGGCGCAGCCGGTCGAGCATTTGGGCGCGCTCGGGGCCGCCTCCGCCCAGGCGCTCGAAGAGCGCCGCAATGCGCGGATCGACGCCGTTGCCGTGGACGTCCGGCCCCCGGGTCTCGTGATCGGGCGCAAGATCGGGCTGTCCTACCTCCGCCAGATCGGATTGACCGTTATCGTCCCTGTTTAGTCCCTCACGGTCGGGCCGGGGAAGCGGTATCGGGATTTCGAGGTCGGCGATATCGGCGAGCTGCTCTGTGCGATCGATCCTATCGTGAGGGCGAGGCGCAATCGGCGGCGAACTCGCCTGCGGTGCTTCAGCTCGCTGGTTATCCTCTGAATTGCCGTCGGTGCCGCCGTCATCTTCACCTTGCCCGGACAGGCGGTCCACATCGATTTTCGGAGTCGCAATGGGCGTTGAAACGTTCGGGATCGCAGAGGGCGCAGGTGGTGTCTGCGGAACCTGATTGATCTGGTTGTTCGGCAAATTCATCATCGCCTGCGCGGCCGGCGCAACAGCGATCATGAGGGCGGCGAGTGATGTTGCCAGGGTCGGATTGCGGGTCATTATGCATCTCCTTTGCGGTTCGGCAGTGCCATTCTTCATTTGACGCGATGCCCCGGGCACGAGGTTCAAATGCCTGCTGTGCGCGACCCGATTTCACCTCATTGATTGGACGTGCTAGGCAGCGGCCAGAGGAGGTCTGCTCGATGCCGAACATCAATCGCCGCCAGCTTCTCGGAGCCGGCCTTGCCGCGGGTGCGTGGCCGCTGGCCGCGCATACGCAGAATGTGTCCGGCGATGGCCCGACGTTCGGGCTGGGCGTCGCCTCCGGCTGCCCGCGACCCGGCTCGGTTGTGTTATGGACGCGCCTCGTCTTTCCCGAGGCGGAGGTGGACCCGTTCTCCTTCGCGGCGCCGGGAACGACGGCGCGTGAGCCACTGGAAGTCGAATGGGAGATCGCCACGGACGACCGGTTCGCCGACGCCGTTCAGACGGGCACCGAAAGGGCGGTGCCGGGGCTGGCGCATTCCGTCCACGTCCAGGTCTCTGGGCTCGACCCGGCCACCACCTATTTCTACCGCTTCCGCTGCGCGGGCGCTGAAAGCGAAACGGGCCGCACGAAGACGGCGCCAGCGGCGGATGCCGGCGGGCCGGTCTCGTTTGCCTTCGCCTCGTGCCAGCATTACGAACAGGGCTACTATGCCGCCCTGCGCGACATAGCCGGTCGCGACCTCGACTTCGTGCTGCATCTGGGCGACTACATCTATGAAGCGAGCTATGGCGTGGGCAATGTGCGCCGGCACGATGGCGGCATCCCCACCACGCTTGGCGAATTCCGCAAACGCTATCGGCTCTACAAGTCCGACCCCGACCTCCAGGCCGCCCACGCGGCCTTTCCCTGGCTTGTGATCTGGGACGACCACGAGGTGCGCAACGACTATTTCGGGACTGGTGCGCCAGGGGCGACGCATGAAGAACATTTCCGCGCACGCCGGGCGGCGGCCTATCAGGCATGGTTCGAACACATGCCCGTACCCCCGCATCTCGCACCCGACTTCGCGAACCTGACGATCTACGACAGCTATACGTTCGGGAAGACGCTGGAACTCGTGCTGCTGGACGCGCGCCAGTATCGCAGCGCGGTGGCGGACAGCGTTGCCGAGGCCGGCAACCCCGACCGCACCATGCTGGGGGAGGAGCAGGAGGCCTGGCTCGAAACGGCTCTTGCCGAAAGCGACGCGCGCTGGACGGTCGTCGCCCAGCCGACACTGCTCTCCGAACGTGACATGGAGCCGGGCGAAGCCGTGAGCTACAGTCTCGATGGGTGGGATGGCTATCGCGCGGCACGCCAGCGCCTTCTGGACATGGTCCGCGAAGCGTCACTTCCCAATACCGTCGTCCTTGGGGGCGACCTGCACGCCTTCTACGCCGCCGATGTGCCGGCTAGGTTCGAGACGACCGATGCACCACCGCTCGCGACCGAGTTCACGGTCGGCTCCGTCACCTCGTATGGCCCTTCACGCCAGGCCATCCTCACCGCGCTGGCGGAAAACCCGCATCTCCAGTTCGCCGAGGGCAGCGCGCACGGGTATGCCATCGCCCGGGTGAGAGCGGAGGCGGTCGATGTCGCCTTCATTGCGATGTCGGACAAGCGCGATCCCGATGCGACGGCCTCGGCCCTCGCAAGCTTCACCGTTCGTGACGGAACGCCGAAGGTCGTGCTCCCCGAGGCGACCTGAACGGGCCTGGTTACTGCGCGCGCCCGACGGCTGCGGTCCATCCGGCCACCAAATCGTTGCGTGCCTCATCGCCTAGCTGGGGTGTAAACGCCGTATTCTCGCCGGAGAACAGGGCAATCGCTGTGGCATCGTTCCACACCCCCACGGCCGTGCCCGCCATCACGCCGGCGCCTACGGCACTGAGTTCCTTGATCGCCGCAGGCTGAACGGGCCGGCCCAGAACGTCGGCCTGTATCTGCATCAGCAGCGCGTTCGCCGTCGCGCCGCCATCGGCCATCAGCCGCTCGGTGGGCACGCCGAGGTCGGTCTCCATCGCGACCAGGACGTCACGCACCTGGAAGGCAATAGCTTCGAGCGTAGCCCGTGCCAGGTGCGCTGGCCGGGTCGACAGCGACAGGCCGGTGAAGATGCCGCGCGCATCGGCATTCCAGTGAGGGGCGCCGAGACCGGCGAGGGCAGGGACGAAGTAGACACCGTTGCTGTCATCCACCGTTTGCGCAAGATCGGTCAGCGCGTTTGCGTCCGTCAGTCCCATCATATCCGCAGCCCAGGCCGCGGCGTGGCCCGAGACGGTGATGTTGCCCTCGAGCGCATACTGCACGATGCCGCCGCGCCGCCAGCCGACGGTCGTGGACAGGCCATTGGCCGATGCGGTGGGCGTATCCGTGAGCGTCATCAGCGACGAGCCCGTTCCGTAGGTCGCCTTTGTCGCGCCGGGGCCGCGGACGCCATGGCCGAAGAGGGCGGCATGGCTGTCGCCGATCATGGCATGCAGCGGCACGCCGGCGGGCAGGGCGCCGGCCGCCACGGTATGACCGAAAAGACTATCGGAGTCGCGCACCTCTGGAAGCAGGCCCTTTGGGACATCGAACAGGTTGCACAGCTCATCGCTCCACGCCTGCCGGGTGATGTCGAAAAGCTGGGTACGCGCCGCATTGGAAGCGTCGGTCACATGAACCGCACCGCCGGTCAGCTTCCAGGCGAGCCAGGAATCCACGGTTCCGACGCACAGTTCGCCCGCCTCGGTACGCTTGCGCGCGTCGGGAATTTTGTCGAGCAGCCAGCCGATCTTCGCGGCGGGGAAGAGGGGGTCGAGGTCGAGCCCTGTGAGCGCGCGGACTTTGTCTTCGGCCTCCGGAGTGCGCAGCGCCTGCAGCCGCTCCGCCGAGCGCCGGCACTGCCATATGACGCAGGGGCCCACCGGTTCGCCGGTCACCCGGTCCCACAGGAGGATGGATTCGCGCTGGTTGGAAATCCCGATCCCGACGATCGCCGTCTCAGGCGCCTGTTTCAGGCATTCGACAATCGCGGCTTCGACCGACTCCCAAAGTCCCTGGCTCGACGCCTCGGCCCAGCCCGGGCGCGGATAGGTGACCGTGACCGGGCACGACCCGCTCGCGATCACCGCGCCGGTTTCGGCAATCAGGAGCACCTTCGTGTTCGTCGTGCCCTGATCGATTGCCAGTATCGCGCCGCTCATTATCTCCCGCTTGCCGCTATCACGTCGCGCACCGCACTCGCGATGCCGTCGGCGGTCAGTCCGAAATGCTCGAACAGAAAGTCGACCGACCCCGTCGGCACGAAACCGGGAAAGCCGAGGACGCGCAAGTGCGTGGGCTTGTGTGTGGACAGAACCTCGGACACCGCACCTCCGAGCCCGCCGCGCACGGAGCCTTCCTCGACCGTGACGATCGCGCCCGTCCCGGCGGCGTCGAGGATGGTCTCGACGTCGAGCGGTGCGATGGAGGACATGTTGATGACCCGCGCGTTGACCCCGTCGGTCTCGAGGGCCTTCGCCGCTTCGATTGCGCGCGCAACCATGACCCCGTTGGCGATGATTACCGCATCCTGGCCGGGCTTCAGGGTCTCGGCCTTCCCCAGCTTGAACGCCGCATTGGCAGGTCGTTCCAGCTCGGGCACCGGGAACCGGCTGATGCGCAGGAACACGGGCCCCTCATGCGCCGCTGCTGCCTCGATGGCCTGCTCGGTTTCCCAGGGGTCGGACGGTACGATGATGGACAGGTTCGGCAGGAGCCGCATCCATGCCATGTCTTCGATGGAGTGGTGCGTGGGCCCAAGCTCGCCGTAAGCGATGCCCGAGGATTGGCCCACCAGCTTCACGTTGACGTTGGTGTAGGCGATGTCGGCCTTGATCTGCTCCATGGCGCGCGCGGTGAGAAAGCACCCGGCCGCGCTGACGAAGGGGATCTTACCCCCATTGGCGAGACCGGCACCGACGCCGACCATGTTCTGCTCGGCAATCCCGACATTGACGGTGCGCTCCGGCCAGCGCTCATTGAACCCGCCCAGCTTGGACGAGCCCACGCTGTCGTTGACCACCGTCACGATGCGCTCGTTCCCTTCCGCCAGCCGCTCGAGCGTTGTGGCGAAAGTGTTACGGCAATCGAAGGTCTTTGCGGTCTGGGTTTCGGGGACGCTCATGCCTGCAACTCCGCCATCGCGGTTTCGAAATGATCCTTGTTGAGAACGCCGTGGTGCCAGTGCACCTCGTTCTCCATGAACGAGACGCCGCGTCCTTTCACCGTGTGCGCGATGACGCACAGCGGCCGATCGTCGGCGGTGGTGGGTGCCGTGAGGATGTCGAGGAGCTGCTTGTAGTCGTGCCCGTCCGCCTCGACGACGCGCCAGCCGAAGGCGCGCCACTTGTCGGCCAACGGCTCGAGCGAATTCGTCTCGTCGACGGCTGCGCCCTGCTGCAGGCGGTTGCGGTCGACGATGAGGGTGAGATTGCTCAGCTTGCGATGGCCCGCAAGCATGCCGGCCTCCCAGTTGCTGCCTTCCTGCTGTTCCCCGTCTCCCGTCACCACGAACACGCGCCGGTCCGAACCGTCCATCTGCGCGGCGATCGCCATGCCGACGGCCACGGGCATGCCATGGCCCAGCGGCCCCGTGTTGGTCTCGACGCCCGGCAGGTAGTTGCGGTTGGGATGGCCGTTGAGCTTGGAGAGCGGGCCCATATAGGTCTTGAGCTCGTCCTTTGGAAAATATCCCGCTTCCGCCAGCGCCGCATAAAAGGCGCCGGTGCAATGGCCCTTGCTCATGACGAACCGGTCACGATCGGCCATGTCCGGGGTCTGCGGATCGTAGCGCATCACCCCGAAGAACAGCGTTGCCAGGATGTCGCTGACAGACATGTCGCCGCCGGGATGCCCCAGCTGCGCCTCGAACGCCATGGTCAGCGCATCGCGGCGGATCAGGCGCGCCTTTTCACGGATTTGCGCCGTCAGCTCGTCGCGGGAAATGGAATTGGAGGGGTAACTCATCGGCGTCGTTGCTGGATTTACTGTCATTGCCAAACGGAATCAGGTGAACAATTGGCCGGGCACGCCGCTGTAAGCCGGCTCGGCGCGATGGTTGTAGATGGGCCACTGCAGGTAGCGCGTGATGGCCTCATCGACGACATCGGCGTGATGCCCGCGCACCATGGCCACGTGATGCTCGAACCCGTTGCGCACGATGAAGCTGAGAAGGTCGCGCAAGCGCGGCACCTGGCTCACCGCAATGCCGCCGTCCATGGGGAAGGGGTCGTCGGCGAAGTCACCCTCGCCGACATAGGCCTTGAGCGTGCCGGCATTGTCGTCGCTCGACAGGCGGAAATAGGTCATCTCGCCGGGCTGAACCTTGCCCTTCACGGCGCCGAAGCACTTGTCCTGCCCGATGACCGTGCCCAGAACGTCGAGTTCGGAAATCTCCGGATCCTCCCCGAGGAAAGATTTGGGGAAGTTGCCGCAATGCGTGCACACGCACTTATTCTCCTCGCGGCCGTAATTGTTGTTCCAGTCGAGAATGGCCGAGGGCGCGCCCGAGGCGAGGGTGAGCGCATACATCGAGACCGCACCCATCACATCGACCTCGCAGGCGCTGGGCATGAGCTTTTCGCCCATCATCGACATCGACACGCAGGTCGCGCAGCCAAAGTTGTCCTGCAGCGAGCGCCAGCACTGGATCGAGCTGGCGTCGCACTCGTTCTCCGCGATCCAGCGATCGACAGCGACCGTCCACTTGGCCTGGCGCACAACCTTCTCGCGGGCGATGTGTGCCGGAATCTTGCCGTAGGCCGATATCTCCTCGAGCTTGGCCGTAACCGCGCCGTCATCATCCCTGAGCGACGAGGCGGCGTGGATCATCTCCGATAGGTCGACCGTGAGCACGGTGATGCCGGACTGCTGCAGGAGCTTTTCGGAATAGCGCATGGTCTGGAAGGCGCCGGTGCGCGCGCCGATCGCGCCAATGCGCGCGTTTCTCAGGCCCCGCACGGTACGGCATACGCGGGAAAAGCGCTCGAGGTCCGCCTTGAACGCCTCGCCCGAGACATCGCAGGTATGCCACGACGTGTCGGTGAACGGCACGCCGTACTGGTGGAAATTGTTGGTCACCGAGATCTTGCCGCAAAACGCATCACGCCGCGACTGCACGTCGACCTTGTCGATCTCGTCGTTCGACGCCTGAAGGAGAATGGGTACGTTCAGCCCGGCGAGATTGACCGTCTCGGCGATGGCGATCTCGTCGCCGAAATTGGGCAAAAGGATCACCAGCCCGTCGATCTCGTCGCGATGCGCGCGCAGGAAGTTCGCATACTTGCGCGCATCCTCGCGATTCTGCACGGCGCCGTTCTCGGTCGCGTCGAACGGCAGGATGTGATGCGCGATTCCCAATCCTTCGAGCTGGGCGATGACCTCTTCCCGGCTGGTGCGCGCGGGCTCGCCGTTGAAGAACTGCCTGC
This sequence comes from uncultured Devosiaceae bacterium, assembly GCA_964572555.1. GTDB lineage: Bacteria > Pseudomonadota > Alphaproteobacteria > Rhizobiales > Devosiaceae > CAZNHG01. The sequence goes on from CAZNHG010000007.1 coordinate 13,360, forward strand.
TGCCGACGATGATCCCGAAGGTCACGGGTTTGGTGAAGTGCCGCATCGACGATCCTCCTCTTGATGCGGCCGGCAGGTATCCGGGCAAACCTCGAGCCACAGCCGCATTTGCTTTCGATTTTTTTCGAATAAACACGTTTGTGCGTGTTTCGTCAATTTATCATTTTGCTTTCTTGTGGTGCAAAATGTACGATGAGCGCGTGCATCCGGTTGTGGTGCTTCGAAAAAAGGCCGCTTGCACCGTGCGTTCCCGCAGATCGCTGTGGCGTGGCCCGCTTTCGTGCTCCGGAAATCGGGCGTGCTGGCGATCGCGTCGAATCGCCGGTCCCTGTAAGGAATGACCATGGATACGCGGAAAAAGCCGGGACAGGCGGCAAATGAAGGCGGTGCACCAGCGGTGCGCAGTCGGGCGGATGATCGCAAGGCGCTGCTGGCCGAGCCGCGGCGCATGAAGATTCTGGAGTGGTTACAGGAAGAAGGAAGCGCCCGCGTACGCGAACTCAGCCGCGCCTTCGATGTCTCCGAGGCGACGATCCGTCAGGATCTCGAGCGTCTCGAAGTCGAGGGGCATATCGTGCGCGAACATGGCGGCGCCTACCTCAAGACCGTCCCGCAGCAGGTCCAGCAGCTCTCGCTGCACCATCATGAAAACATGGACCGCAAAACGCTCATCGGCCGGAAGGCGGCCTCTCTGGTGCACAACAACGAGACCGTTATTCTCGATGCCGGCTCGACGACGACCTGCATCGCCCAGAATCTGGGCAATCACAGCAATCTGACCGTCATCACCAATGCCCTGAACATCGCGCTGACCCTCGGGGCCGTGCCATCCTTCGAGGTGCACATGCCGGGCGGTCAGTTCAAGGCGCCCACCCTGTCACTGAGCGGCGACAAATCCGTCGAGTACTTCCGCAACATCTTCGCGGGCAAACTGTTCCTGGCGACCGCCGGCGTCGCCGTCGATACCGGGCTGACATACCCCAGTTTCGCCGATCTCCAGCTCAAGGAGGCGATGATCCGGGCGGCTTCGCATGTCTATCTCGTGGCGGATTCCACCAAGATCAACCGGCCGTCCTTTACCCGCCTGGGCACGCTCGAAGTGATCCAGTCCTTCATTACCGACGCTCATATCTCCGACAAGGACGCCCAGGCCTTCGAGCGGCTGGGAATCGAGTTGATTATCGCCGAATAGGCACGCTCTCTTTCGAGACTTGAGGTCACGGACGCTGCCGGCCGCTCTGCGCGGCGCGATGCGTGCTGCAACGGCTTGAAAAGCCGAGAATTCGACAAAAACAAAAAAATCTTGACACTTCGTGCTCTGGTTGCGCTATAAACGATAGCATTCGCAAAAAACCGAAAGCAGGGAGGATATCGATGCGAAAATCAGGTTTCATTTCTCTCCTGGCGGGCAGTGTGGCCGCGCTGGGATTGAGTGCCGGGGCTGCGCAGTCCCAAGAACTCACGCTCTGGACGATCTCGTTCAGCGCTGATGCCGCCAACGAGGCGCTCGATACCTGGGCGTCGGAGTTCGAGGAAAGCCACGACGGCGTGAACGTCGAAATCGTTTACCGCGGTGTCGACGAGCACAAGAGCGCGCTGCGGGTTGCCGCGGGCGCCGACCGCGGCCCCGACATCTTCTTCTCCTGGGCCGGTCGCGGCCTGGGCGGTGAGTATGTCGAAGCCGGCCTCAGCAAGCCCATGGACAAATACTACGAAGAGTACAATTGGGGTGACAAGCTGCTGCCCGCCGCCGCGGCGTTCGCGGACCAGTACGAGGGTGGCAAGCACGGCGTGCCGTTCACCTTCAAGGCCGAGGCGGTCTACTACAACAAGGGCCTGTTCGAGCAGGCCGGCATCGAACAAGAGCCGCAGAGCTATGACGAGCTCGTCGACGTCGCCGAACAGCTCAAGCAAGCCGGTATCCCCGCCTTCACCTTCGGCGGCACGGTCAACTGGCACGTCATGCGCCTGATGGATGTGATCCTCGAGGCCAAGTGTGGCGCCGAGACCCACGACGCGCTCAAGAACATGGAAGTGAGCTGGGCGGAGACGCCATGCGCCACCGAGTCGTTCGAAGAGATGAAGATGTGGGCTGAGAACTACATCCTCACCCCGTTCATGGGCATCGATCAGGCGCAGTCGTTCAATCTGTTCGTTGCCGAACGCGCCGCCATGATGCTCGAGGGTGACTGGCTGGTGCAGCAGCTTTCGGAGAACACCGACCTCTCGAAGTTCGGCCTGTTTCCGTTCCCCACGGGCACCGAGCGACTCTACGGTTTCGCGGAGTATCACTACATCTCCACCAAGAGCGAAAATCCCGATCTTGCCGCCGAGTTCCTGAACGCGTTCGTTGAGAAGGATTTTCAGCAGGACATTCTGGGCACCTTCGGTGCGGTCTCGATCAACGCCAACGTCGAGTATGGAGATGACCTGCCGGCGCTTCAGAACGAGTGGCTGGATATCTTCGGCACCTATGACGAGATCTTCGTCAACGGCGACCAGGGCTTTCCGCTCGATGTAACCACGGAATACTTCCGCGTGATCAACGAGGTCTCCACCGGCAATCTTGAGCCGGCGCAGGCTGCGAGTGAGCTGCAGACCTTCATCGACAATCAGTACTAGTCCTCCCGACTGACCAGGCGATCGGCCCCTCGTGGGCCGGTCGCTCGCGTTGGTCTGGACATGCCGCGCCAGTGTGCGGGGTATATCCGGGCCAGCCGCGTCTAACGTCGAAAGAACCACCGCCATGGACATGAAGCGCCGACTACAGGATTCGCGTTTTCAGGCGATCGTGCTGTTGGGACCCGCCCTCGCGGTCTACGCCGTCTTCGCACTCTATCCGATGCTCGACGTGTTCGTTCTCAGCTTCCAGAGCTGGAACGGTCTCGATCCCGAGAAGGAATGGGTGGGCCTGGCCAACTACAAGCACATCTTCGCCAACGATCCCGTCTTCTGGGTCGCCTTCAAGAACACGGTTATCTGGACGGTTCTGTCCGTGATCTTTCCACCCATGATCGGGCTCGCCCTGGCGCTGGGGCTCAACCAGAAGATCTTCGCACGCGGCACGCTCCGGGCGCTCTACTACCTGCCTGTCATCATCGCGCCCATCGCCGTGGCAACCATGTGGCGCTGGATGTACGACCCGTTCTTCGGGTTGTTCACCCAGTTGTTGACCAATGCCGGTCTTCAGGGCTGGATCCAGGACTGGCTGGGCGACCGCAACATCGCGCTCTATTCGGTCTTCGTCGCCTATGTCTGGCAGCAGGTGGGCTTCTCCATGGTGTTGTTTCTCGCCGGACTCCAGGGCGTCGACAAGTCGCTCGTTGAGGCAGCGCGTATCGACGGGGCCGGGCGCTTTCAGGTCTTCCGCTATGTGACCCTGCCGGCCCTGAGCACGACGATGACCATCGTTCTGGTGCTTTCGCTCATCAATTCGCTCAAGGCCTTCGACATTGTCTACGGCATGACCGGCGGCGGCCCCGCGCAGTCGACCCAGATGCTGGCGCTGTGGGCGTTTACTCAGGCCATGCAGATTTTCGATTTCGGCCGCGGTGGCGCCATCTCGGTCGTCCTTCTGGTGATCACGGTGGCGATCGTCATTCCCTATCTGCGCTGGACGCAAAAGCGTGAGGAGGCAGCCAAATGACCGCCACCGCGTCGACCCTTGCCGCTGAATCACGCGCGCCGGAGGAAGGGCGCCGCTGGGACCCGGTCATCGTCGGGCTCTGGATCGCACTCGTCGCGGTCGTGCTCATCTGGATCGCGCCGTTCGTCTTCATCGTCTTTACCTCGCTGAAGTCCAACTCCGCCGTGATGGGCACGGGCGCCTTCTCGCCCCCCGCCGATCCGTTCATCGAGAACTACTTCAAGGCGTGGGAGCGCGGCAATTTCGCCACCACCTTCTTCAACAGCGCCATCATCACCTTCATCAAGGTGCCGCTGGGCCTGCTGATCTCGGCCATGGCGGCCTATGCGCTGGCCCGCATGAACGTCATCTGGAACAAGATCCTCTTCCTGGCCGTCGTCTTCGGCACCATGATCCCGTTCCAGGTCATGTTGGCGCCGCTGTTCACGCTGGTGAACTCCTTCGGGCTGATTGACACCTATCCCGGCGTCATCCTGCCCTATCTCGCCTTCGGCGTGCCGTACCAGGTCTTCATCCTGCACGGCTTCTTCAAGGGCGTGCCCAAGGAGCTCAGCGAAGCCGCCCGCATCGACGGCGCCTCGCACATCACCATCTTCCGGCGGGTCTTCCTGCCGATCTCGATCCCGGTGCTGTCGGCGCTCTTGATCCTGGATTTCGTCAACACCTGGAACGAATTCGCCATGGCGCTGGTGCTGCTGCAGGACCAGGACATGTGGACGCTGCCGCTGGGCCTGATGTCCTTCCAGGGCCAGTTTTCCAACGATTACGGCCAGCTCAACGCCGCCATCGTCATGACGGTGCTGCCTGCGACCATCGTCTACCTGATCTTCCAGCGCTACTTCGTCAGCGGCCTGACGTCGGGCGCGGTGAAGGGGTAGCGCGCGACGGCCTGACGACAGAACACCAACGAATACCAAGAGGAACACATGTCTTTCGACGCGACAGTCGCCAAGTGGGAGGTTTTCGAGGTCACACTCGCGGGCCCAGCCGAGGGCAACCCCTATCTCGAGGTCGATCTCGAGGCCGTCTTCAGCCAGGCCAATCGCGAAGTGCGCGTGCCCGGCTTCTATGACGGCGAGGGCACCTACAAGCTGCGCTTCATGCCCGACCACGAGGGCGAGTGGGCGTTCCGCACGGCATCGAACGCCACTGAGCTCGACGGCCAGGCCGGAACCTTCTCGGTGACGGCGCCGAACGAGGGCAACCACGGTCCTGTGCACGTGGCGAACCGCTATCACTTCGCCTATGCCGACGGCACACCCTACTTTCCCTTTGGCACCACCTGTTACGCTTGGACCCACCAGCCTTTGGAAATGCAGCGCCAGACGCTGAAGTCGCTCGAGCAGACCGGCTTCAACAAGATGCGCATGTGCGTCTTTCCCAAGGACTATCCCTATAACCACAATGAGCCGCTGCACGATGTCTTCATGCCCAGGGGCAACGGCACGTACGACTGCGACAAGCCGAACTGCGAGGCGTTCCGCCACTTCGAGACGCAGGTGAAGGCGCTCAACGACCGTGGTATCGAGGCCGACATCATCATCTTCCACCCCTACGACCGCTGGGGCTATTGCATGATGAGCGCCGACCAGGACTACCGCTATCTCAAGTATCTCGTCGCGCGCCTCGCCGCCTATCGCAATGTCTGGTGGTCGCTGGCCAACGAGTACGACTTCCTTTTGGACGTCAAGCCGATGGAGCAGTGGGACCGCTACTTCCATATCATCGAGGAGAACGACCCCTACCGGCACCCCAAGTCGATCCACAACGGCGATCCGAACATGAACTTCGATCACCGCAAGCCCTGGGTCGACCATGTCTGCATCCAGAACTGGGACGTCAAACGCACCGCCGAGTGGCGCGAGGCGTTCGGCAAACCGGTGGTCAACGACGAACCCGAATACGAGGGTAATATCCTCCAGTGCTGGGGCAGCATCTCGGCCGAGGAGCTGGTGCACCGCTTCTGGATCACCGTGATGCGCGGCGGCTATGCCGGCCATGGCGAGACCTACGCTCACCCCGAGGACCTCTTGTGGTGGGCCAAGGGCGGCGAGTTGCGCGGCGAAAGCCACAAGCGCATCAGCTTCCTGCTAGAGCTTCTGCAGGAAGACGTGAGAAACGGACTGGAGCCGATCGGCGACAATGCGCAGTTCCCCTGGAACCGCGTCTCCGGAGCGATAGACGGCGATGTGCGCTTCTTCTATTTCGGCGAGCACCAGCCAGTGATCTGGTCGACCGGCCTGCCGCAGGAAGACGGTGATTACGACATCGATCTCATCGACACCTGGGAGATGACGGTCACCCCGGCCAAAAAGGTCGCGGCTCCTGTTCCGCACCCCACGCGGCACGGCTCCGTCGTCCGCGGTGGCAAGGCTGACGCGGCCTTCGGCGTGGAACTGCCCGGCAAACCCTATCAGGCGCTGCGCGTGCGGCCGCGTCGCTGATCGAGCGCAAGAGGACACACAAAGGAACCCCCAATGGCGTCAGTTCAGATATCGGACATTCGCAAGTCCTTCGGCAATGTCGATGTCATCCACGGCGTATCGGCCGACATCCAGGATGGCGAGTTCGTCATCCTCGTTGGTCCCTCCGGTTGTGGCAAGTCGACCCTGTTGCGTATGATCGCCGGGCTCGAGACCATTTCTTCGGGGCAGATCCGGATCGACGACCGCGTGGTCAACAATCTCGAGCCCAAAGACCGCGACATCGCCATGGTCTTTCAGAACTACGCCCTTTACCCGCAGATGACGGTGGCGCAGAACATGGGCTTCGCCCTCGAGCTGGCAGGGGCCAAGAAGGATGAAATCCGCACCAAGGTCGAGGAAGCCGCCGCCATTCTCGGGCTCGAGCCGCTCCTCGAGCGCAAGCCGGCCCAGCTTTCCGGTGGCCAGCGCCAGCGTGTCGCCATGGGCCGCGCCATCGTCCGGGATCCAAAAGTGTTCCTGTTCGACGAGCCGCTATCGAACCTCGACGCCAAGCTGCGCGTACAGATGCGCAGCGAGATCAAATCGCTCCAGCGCCGGCTCAACACCACGACCGTCTACGTCACGCACGATCAGATCGAGGCCATGACCATGGCCGACAAGATCGTGGTGCTCCAGGAAGGCGTGATCGAGCAGATCGGGCCTCCCCTCGAACTCTACGATCGCCCGGCCAACATGTTCGTTGCCGGTTTCCTGGGCTCGCCGGCCATGAACTTTCTCGAGGGTACGGTCGAGGGTGGTGAAGGAGCCACGCTCAAGCTCAGCACGGGTGAAAGCCTCAAGGTCGATGGCACGGCGCTCAACGGCTCGGCCGGCGAAGTCGTTTTCGGCATTCGCCCCGAGGACGTGGAGATCGACAACGAAAACGGCACGCCCGCCAGGGTCACGGTGGTCGAGCCGACGGGCTCGGAAACCCATCTGATCGCCGATCTTGCGGGCAATGAGATCGCTTGCGTGTTCAAGCAACGCGTCGATCTCGAACCGGACGACGAAATCAAGCTGACCTTCGCCACACCCTCCTCGCACTTCTTCGATCCGAAGACGACTCAGAGGCTCTAGGACGAGACCCGCTTCGGTCCCGCGCAACTCGCGAGCCAATGGGACAGCGGTAGAATACCTCCGCAACGCCCTTTTAATGGGCGAACCGGAGGAAATCGGTTCGACAAGCATTCAAAAAACGCAAAGATTGCGTTATAGCGGGTGCAAGCGAACCGAGGCAATTGAATCGCAATGGCATCCACCGTCCGCCGCCCCCGGCAGTCCGACATCGCCGCCCGCATGGGCGTGTCGATCAGCACGGTATCGCGTGCGCTGGCCAACGAAAGCGGTATCAGCCCCAGCGTGCGCGAGCAGGTGCTGCAGGTGGCCCAGTCCATCGGCTATCGCACCAAGCATGCCGCGCCGGTCCGCCGGATAGAGGAACGTGCCGTCGCGCTCGTGCCTCTCGGAGGCGCGACGGGGGGGCTCGCAGGCTTTTACGTCGGTATTACCGACGGGATGCGCGCTGCCGCACGCGATGGCGGCCTCGAACTCGACATCCGGCTTGTAAACGACGAACTGATCACACCCGAACAGATTCAACGGCACATCGCGGGGGGGGACGACAAGTCGATCCTGCTGGCGGGGATCGACCCGTCCGACGAACTCATGGACTGGTTCGCCGAAAACGCGATCTCCGCTGTTTTGGTGAACGGCTCCGACCCCAGGATGCGCGCCAGCTCGGTCGCGCCGGCGAACTTCTATGGCGCGCGCATGGCGACACAGATGCTTCTGGACGCGGGGCATCGGCGCATCATGCACTATACGCATCGTCACCGGCCGACCAACGAGATACGCCCCACGATCATGGAGCGCCTGCGCGGTTTCGAGGCGGCAATCGCCGCCGCCCCGGAGGCCGAGGGCAAGGTTGTCAGTACCGACGATTTCACGGCGAGGGAACTCGCAGAGCGCATTGTCGAAGACGATGACGGCTTCACCGCCCTGTTCTGCTGGAACGATCTGGCGGCCGTGGAGTTGCTCGACACCCTTCACCGCCAGAACGGTAGCGGTCCCACCGGGTTCTCGGTCATCGGGTTCGACGATCTGCCCTATGCGGAAATGACATCGCCGCGCCTGAGTACGATGCACGTCGACCGCGAAGCGATCGGCCGCGCGGCGATCCGGATTGTTCTGGAGCACATGGCCGGAGAGACCGCAGTCCAGCAAGTCGAGATCGGGGTGACACCCGTTCAAGGCGGAACGATCCACACGCTCATGTAAGCGCAAATATGCGCAATATTGCATGAATTGCGCAAATCTCTATTCTCGTATGCAAACACGGGAGGAGATACGCAATGACAGATCTGCGCCGCTTCAATGTCAGGACGATCGCGGGAATGCTCGGCAGCGCGGGGCCGTTCCGGCCATTCGCGCCGGGAACGGACCGGAAGGCCTGGATGGCCATCGCGGAAACCGTTGGCGCATCGGCACTTGAGGTGCTTGAAGGTCGTGCCGCGGCCGATCGCGCAGCGCCGATCGAGCCGCTTCCGGCAAGTCTTTACCTGGACTTCGAACGGACGGGCCGCCGTGAACCGTTCGAGGATGCCCTGCGCCGGCGGCGGAACAGCCTCTACCGTCTCGTGCTTGCCGAGTGCCTGACCTGGTCGGGCGTCAATCTCGATGCGATCGGTGATTTGCTCTGGGCGCGCCTGGAGGAGACGAACTGGTCGTGGCCCGCGCACGCGAAGGGCCAGGATGAGCCGGAACATCCAACGATCGATCTCGCCGCGGCCATGACCGCGCTCGATCTGGCGGAAGCCGACTATCTCCTTGGCGACAGGTTGGACTCCAGGCTGCGCGGGCATATCCGGTTCGAGGTGAACCGCCGGTGCCTTGCGCCTTTCCTCGAGCGGCACGACCACTGGTGGCTCGGGGGACTTCCGGATCGCCAGCTCAACAACTGGACCGCCGTATGCATCGCCGGCGTTGTCGGTGCCGCATGCTACCTTGAGGAGGATACGGATCGGCTTGCCGAAATAATCGCCCGTGGACTGCCGGGGCTGGCAGAGTATCTCGAAACGTTCGATGGCCGTGGCGGGTCCACCGAGGGGCCGGACTACTGGAGCTACGGCTTCGGCAACTACGCCATCCTGGCGCAACTTCTGGAAGCGCGGACGGACGGCGGCTTGCGCCTGCTCGACGACCCGTTCGTGCGCGAGATCGCGCAGTTTCCCCTCAGAACCGTCGTCGGTCCCGGGCTTTGGGCCAGCTTTTCCGACAGCGACGAATGGGGATCGCCGCAACCGGGCCTGCTCAGGCTGTTGTCGGAACGGCTCGAACTGGGCGGCCTTGAGGGCCTTGGAGTCGCAAACGCCTTCGAGGTGGATCATTTCAACCAGTTCATCTGGCCCCTGCGGCAATATCTCTGGCCCGTCCGCGGCAGCGAAACACCTCATGTCGCCGAGCGTCACGAATGGTTTCCTGACATGGCCTGGATGTTCGCGCGCCTCGCGCCCGAAAACCCCGATGCCCTGCAATTGGCGGTCAAGGGCGGGCACAATGCGGAAATGCACAACCAGAACGACGTGGGCAGTTTTATCGTCGCGCTGAATGGAACGTCGGTCGTTTGCGATCCGGGGCGGGGGCGCTACTCCAAGGCCTATTTCGGCCCGGAGCGCTACGACTTCCTCGCGACGTCCTCGCTGGGGCATTCGGTGCCCGTCGTGAATGGCCAGCCCCAGCGGCCGGGCCGCCAATACGCGGCACGCGTGCTGGAGCATGCGGCCGGCAGCGGCGCCGACAGGCTGGTGCTGGATCTGACAGAAGCCTACGATGCATCGGCCGGTTTGGCTCGCCTCGAGCGAACGATTGCCCTCGAGAGACGGGACGCTGGCGTTGTTGTGGTCTCCGACAGCTACGCCTTTGGGGCCGGGCCGGCATCCTTCGAGAGCATCATTGTCACCCTCGGCGACGTGGAGGCCGGAGCGGATCACGTTCTTCTCACGCGCGAAGACGCAACCCTGCAAATCAGCTTCGACGCCGGCGCGCTCGAGGTCGAGTGCGAGCGTCACGCCGGCATGAAAAAGCAGTACGCACCTGCTGTGGACGTCACGCGCATCATATTCAGACCCAGGCAGATGCAGGCGGAGGGATGCATTACGCTGACCATGCAGCCTGTCCCCAGCCGAACCGCCTGAGGAGTAAAGAGAAATTTGCGTCAAGTTGCGCAAACCGCAAAAATAAGAAAAAGTTTGCGATCACGCAAAATTTCCCTTACGGTTGGTGTGTTCAAATTTGATGCACGGTCGTCGGGGAGGCGGCCGCAGGGAGGAATTGACCATGTTTCAAACACGACTGAACGAAGCCGGCCACGCAAGGACCTTGCGCAAGTTTGCAGGTTTATGCGTCGCCGGCGCTGCTCTCGCAACCACACCGGTCCTTGCACAGCAGCAGGCGCCAATGCTTGACGCTCTTGTCGAGGACGGCACCTTGCCGCCTGTCGAAGAGCGGCTGCCGGAAACCCCCTTGGAAGTCGAGCCCGTCGATCAGGTGGGCTCCTATGGCGGAACCTGGCGCTCGGGACTGTTGGGCGGCGGCGACAACGCCTGGATCGCCCGCACGGTCATGTACGACGGCCTTGTTCGCTACAATCGCGAATGGAGTGAGGTCATCCCCAATCTCGCCGCGAGCTGGGAGGCCAACGACGACGCGACAGAATATACCTTCCACCTGCGCGAGGGGCAGAAGTGGTCGGACGGCACCCCGTTCACCAGCGCCGATATCGCCTTTGCCGTCGAACTGGTGCAGGACCCCGACTACCCCGTGGGCGGTACGTTCATGACCGACCCGAACAACCCTGTAACCATTGAGGTCGAGGACGAGACGACCTTCACCTTCAAGTTCGAGAAGCCCAAGGGGCTGCTGCTCGATGAGCTCGCCAGCGTCAACGGCTCCACCCTCGTCTCGCTCCAGAAGGAGTATTGCTCGCAGTTCTACCCGGCCTACAACGACGAAGCCGAACAGATGGCGTCCGACGAAGGCTACGAGAGCTGGGCGTTCATGATGGAGGACAAGTGCGCCTGGGGTCAGGAAACCCAGCGCTGGGCCAACCCGGACCTGCCCTTCATGAACGCCTGGATCATCAAGGAGCCTTGGACGGCCAACGCCAGCCAGGTCGCGTTCGAACGCAATCCCTACTACTGGAAGGTCGACACCGAGGGGAACCAGCTTCCCTATATCGACCGGCTCGAAATGCGCGTGACCGAAAGTGCCGAGGAACTCACGCTCATGGCGCTGAACGGCGAAATCGACTTCACCGACCGCCACATTGCGACGGTAGCCAACCAGCCCGTGTTCTTTGACGGCCAGGAGGAAGGCGATTACCGGTTGGGCAAGGAAGTGCCCTCACGCTCGACCACCATGGTCCTGCAGCTCAACCTCAACAGCCCCGATCCCGTGAAGAACGAGTTGTACAACGATAAGGATTTCCGCATCGGACTTTCCCACGGCATCAACCGCCAGGAGATCATCGACGCGGTGTTCACCAGCCAGGGCGAACCCTACCAGACCGTGCCGCGGCCCGAATCCCAGTTCTATGACGAGGAAATGGCCAAGCAGTACACTGAGCATGATCCGGAAAAGGCGATCGAGCATCTTGAAGCGGCGGGTCTGACCGAAACGAACGGCGAGGGCATTCGCCTGATGAGCGATGGCGAGCCCGCGGTCGTCACCGTCGACGTCATTTCGGCGCTGCGCCCCGAATGGCTGGATATGCTCGAGCTGATGCAGCTCCAGCTCGCCGAGGTCGGCATCAAGCTTGAGATCAACAACATCGACCGGACGCTATTCTACGACAAGCGCCCGAGTGGCGATTACGACGCTCAGGTCTGGGCTGGCGACGGTGGTCTCGATGTCGTTCAGGAGCCGCGCTACTACTTCCCCGCCAATGCGGAATCCGTGTGGGCGTTCAAGTGGCAGGCCTGGTACAACGGCACCGATCCCGACATCGCCGAAGAGCCGGCGGATTGGGCGAAGGAGCAGATGGCGCTCTATGACGAACTCAAGGCGGAGCCGGATCCTCAGGCACGCAATGAGCTCATGAGGCAGATTCTCGAGATCACCAGGGAACAGTTCCCGGTGATCGGCGTGAGCCTCATGCCGAACGGGTACTACATCGCCAAGAACAACTTGCGGAACGTGCCCGAGACGATGAAGCAGGCTTGGCTCTTCCCGACGCCTGCGCCCTACGACCCCTTCCAGTGGTATTTCGAGTAGGGATCCTCCCAGGTCAGGTCCCCGCGGCGTTCGCGCTGCGGGGGCTTTCCGGGCAGGACAGGAGTCGGCTCCGATGCTCAACTTCCTTATCAGGCGGCTTATCGCGATGGTTCTGACGATCTGGGCCGTGTCCTTCGTCGCCTTCGCCATCATCCAGTTGCCGCCCGGTGACTACCTTACAAGCTACATGGCCTCGCTCAGTGCAGCGGGAGACCGGATCGATCCGGGCACGATTGCAGCCCTGCGCGAGCAGTACGGCTTGGGGGATCCGTTTCTTGTCCAGTATTTCAAGTGGATCGCCGGCCTGGTCCGCGGCGACTTCGGCGACAGCTTCGAGTGGAACGCACCGGTGACCGATCTCATCTGGGGCCGGATGGGCAACTCGATCCTCGTGGAAGGTCTTGCCGTTGTCGTCATGTGGTTCGTGGCCCTGCCGATCGGTGTCTATGCAGCCGTGCGCAAATATTCCCTCGGCGATTATCTCGCAACCGTTGGCGGTTTCGTCGGCCTTGCCATCCCGAATTTCCTGTTTGCGCTGGTTCTGATGTACCTCTGGTACATCTGGTTCGGTCAGACGCTGGGCGGCCTGTTCTCGCCCAACCTCGATGGAACGCCCTGGAACCTCGAGCGAATTCTCGACTTCCTCAGCCACGCCTGGGCACCGGTTCTCGTTCTGGCGACGGCGGGTACGGCGCAGCTCATTCGCGTGATGCGCGCCAACCTTCTGGATGAACTGACCAAGCCGTATGTGACGACAGCCCGCGCCAAGGGGCTGCCCGAATGGCGGGTCATCGTCAAATATCCGGTCCGGGTGGCGCTCAATCCGCTGGTCTCCACCATCGGCTGGCTTCTGCCCATGCTCGTGTCGAGTTCGGTCGTCGTCTCGGTCGTGATGAACCTGCCGACCGCCGGACCGCTGCTGCTCAAATCTCTTACCACCCAGGATATGTACCTCGCCGGGGCGATCATCCTGCTGCTCGGTGTGCTGACCATTCTGGGCACGCTGATATCCGACCTGATCCTCGCCTGGATCGACCCGCGCATCCGCTACGGGAACCGCTGATCATGGCCGTGCAGACCCAAACGCTTCCGATGGCGGAAACCAAGGACAAGAAACAGGCGACCGGCCGCGAAACGCAGTTCAAGATGACTTGGCGCCGCTTCAAGCAGCACCAGCTCGCCTTTATCAGTCTATGGATCGTTCTGCTGTTCTATCTCGTCGCGATCATCGCCGAGTTCGTCGCTCCGGTCGCGCCGGGCGCCTACAACCCCCGCTACACCTACGCGCCCCCGCAGGGTATCCACTTCTTCGCCACCGAGGATGACGGGAGCTGGTCGTTCGGTCCCTACGTCAATGGCTACAAGACGGAAATCGATCAAGAGGCGATGCGACGCATCTTCACCATCGATCCCGAGGTTCGCCATTCCCTCGGCTTCTTCGTCGAGTCCGAACCGTACAAGCTGGCTGGTTTCATTCCGATGTCGCACAAGCTGTTCGGGACGGTCGAGCCGCGCGCGCCGCTTTATGTACTGGGCGCCGACCGTCTGGGGCGGGATCAGTTCTCCCGCCTGATCCACGGCACGCGTGTCTCGCTCTCGATCGGCCTTGTGGGCGTGGTTCTCAGCCTTGTGTTCGGCGTGATCATCGGCGGCTTTTCCGGGTTCTACGGCGGCTGGTTCGACGGTGCCGTGCAGCGCGTGATCGAGTTCATCCGCTCGCTGCCCACCATCCCGCTCTGGCTCGGTCTCGCGGCGGCGCTGCCGCAGGGCTGGGGGCCGCTTCAGACCTATTTCGCCATCACGGTCATCCTGTCTCTCCTGGGGTGGACCGAACTCGCACGCGTCGTTCGCGGCCGGTTCCTGGCCCTGCGCACCGAGGACTTCGTGACGGCGGCACAGCTCGACGGGGCATCGGACTATCGCGTCATTGTGCGGCACATGGTTCCCTCGTTCATGAGCCACATCATCGCGGCCACGACGCTCGCGATCCCGGGGATGATCCTCGCCGAGACGGCGCTGTCGTTTCTCGGGCTGGGACTGCAGGCCCCGATCGTGAGCTGGGGTACGCTTTTGCAGGACGCGCAGAACATCCGCACGCTCGCCAACGCGCCGTGGTTGCTTACCCCGGGCATCGTGGTGGTGGTAGCGATCCTTGCCATGAACTTTCTAGGAGACGGCCTTCGCGATGCCGCAGACCCCTATGGACGCTGACGACACCCTGCTGCGGATGGAAGACGTCAACATCGTCTTTTCCTCGCCGGACGAAGCCGATATCGAGGCGGTCCGCCAGGTCGACCTGACCCTCACCCGCGGCAAGACGCTGGCCCTGGTGGGTGAAAGCGGTTGCGGCAAGTCGGTTACCGCCCGAACCATCCTGCGCCTTCTGGACAGGAACGCCCGGATCGGGCGCGGACGCATCCTGTTCACGCCGGATTCGCGTGAGGACGCGACCGATATTGTTGCCCTGCGCAGCGACGAAACGCGCATGCGGGCGATCCGCGGCAACAAGATCTCGATGATCTTTCAAGAGCCCATGAGTTCTCTGTCGCCGGTCCACTCCATCGGCGACCAGATCGACGAAATGATCATGCTGCATGAGGATCTCGCGGCGAAACAGGCGCGGGAGCGGACGGTCGATTTGCTTGACCAGGTTGGTATCCCGGGTGCGCGCAAGCGGGCGGATTCCTACCCGTTCCAGCTATCGGGCGGCCTGCGCCAGCGCGCCATGATCGCCATGGCGCTGGCCTGCAAGCCCGAACTGCTGATTGCCGACGAGCCTACAACCGCGCTCGATGTGACGACGCAGGCCCAGATTCTCGACCTGCTGCGCTCGCTCCAGGCCGAATACGGCATGGCGATGCTGTTCATCACTCATGATCTCGGCGTAGTCGCCGAGATCGCTGACGAGGTGGCCGTGATGTATCTGGGTGATGTCGTGGAGCAGGGCGACGTCTTCGATGTCTTCAAGGCCCCGCAGCACCCCTACACGCAGGCACTGATGAACTCAATTCCGCGGATGGCGCGCCGGGCTGAGCGTCAGCGCCTCAACCCCATCGAGGGCACGGTCCCCTCGCCACGCGACAGGCCGGCCGGTTGCGCGTTCACGACGCGCTGCCCTTATGCTTTCGGACCATGTGCGGGCGAGAGGCCCGAACTCAGCGCTGAGGCGGGACACATGGCCCGCTGCCATCTGCTGACCCATCCCGATGCGCCGGCCGCCGCACTGAACGCCGGCTCGCAGGGTGACGCGGCGCATGGACAGGATGGGAGGCCGGTATGACCAATCTGCTTGAAATCGAGAACCTGTCGAAGACTTTCACGCTGCGGGCCGGCATGTTCGGTGACACGATGACCCTTGATGCGCTCGTCGACATCAACGTCGATGTGCGGAGCAGCGAGACGCTGGCCGTGGTGGGAGAAAGCGGCTGCGGCAAGACAACGCTGGGGCGCTGCGTCGTGCGTGCCCTCGAGCCCACGACCGGGCAGGTGACCTACCACGCGCCGGGGCAGGAGCCCGTTGACCTGATTTCCCTGTCAAGGCGCGAACTCAAGCCGTGGCGGCGCGACATCCGCATGATCTTTCAAGACCCCATGTCGTCTCTCAACCCGTACATGCGGGTGTTCGACCTGGTTGCCGAGCCGCTGCGCATCCACAAGATCGCGCGCGGTGCCGAACTCGAGGACCGTGTAGTCTCCGTGCTCGAGAAAGTCGGTATCTCCCGCGATGCGCTCAAGCGCTTCCCGCATGCCTTTTCCGGCGGCCAGCGTCAGCGCATCGGTGTAGCGCGCGCCCTCGCGCTCGATCCGCGTCTGGTGATTGCCGACGAAGCCGTTTCCGCACTCGATGTGTCCATTCAGGCGCAGATTCTCAATCTTCTCGACGATCTCAAGCACGACCTGGGCCTCACCTACATCTTCATCAGCCACGATCTCGGCGTGGTGAACTACATCGCCGACCGCGTGGCCGTCATGTATCTGGGGCATCTGGTCGAGCTTGCCGACACCGAGACCCTGTTCGAGCGCCCGCGGCACCCCTACACCGAAGTGCTGCTCGAAGCCTTGCCGGTTCCCGATCCCACGCGCCGCGCCGAACGTACCGAGACCGTTCGCGGTGAAATTCCGTTCCTGGGCAATAGGCCTGCGGGATGCCCCTTCCACACGCGTTGCAAATACGCCGATGAGCGCTGCCGAACCGAGAAGCCGGCTTTGCGCCTGATCGGTGAGAGCGGAACGCAGGCCGCCTGCCACTACGCCGAAACGCTTGAACTCACGGGTGCCTACGGTCCCCGTTCCGCAATTTCGACCGAGGCCTGAATGACCAACGACCCTTTGCGCGCCAATCCATTGCATGGCAATCCCCTCACCTCCCGTGAGGATGTGGCGCGCGCGCTGCACAACCTGTTCAATCCGCTGCTCCCGTATTTTTCCGACGGCGGTGCCCGCGTGCGCTTGAACGGCGCCGCCGCGCACTTTGACCGCATCGCGGCCGACGTCGAGGGCTTCGCGCGTCCTCTGTGGGGGTTGACGCCCCTGGCTGCAGGGGGCGGGGAATTCGACCATTGGGAGCTTTATCGCAACGGCCTCGCGAACGGCATGAATCCCGATCACCCCGAGTTCTGGGGCTGGGTGAACCGCACCGACCAGCGCATGGTCGAGATGGCGGCCATCGGCTTCACGCTGAAGATGGTGCCGCACCTGGTCTGGGACCCGCTGCCGCAGGACGCCAGGGACAACATCGCGCGCTACCTCACGCATATCCGCCAGTTCGACTACGCGAACAACAACTGG
>CAZNHG010000008.1:0-8298 GCA_964572555.1 uncultured Devosiaceae bacterium
TCAGTTAAAGGCAAACCGTCAGGGAGGAACTCTCGTGCGGGCAAACCAGTGTGTCTAAAGGCCAGCCGCAGTCCGCAACGCCAGCTCCACACCGCAGCTTGTCACCCCGGACCTGATCCGGGGCCCATTCGCGCCCTCCGCTTGCTCATGACGCGCCAACTGCCAAAGCACCGTGCCGCAAATGCCAATGGACCCCGGCTCGGGGGCCGGGGTGACAACGTGGGAAGGGGCGAAGGCATGGAGAGAATGGAAAGTGGATGTTCAAAGCAAAGCTCACCACACCGCCATACTCCCTCGCCTCAAAACCAGACTTAAGAACTCCACAATTACCACACGAAACACCCTCCCCCGATGAAACCCGTGCAAGACCACCCCAACAAATGCCGCAGCGCTTGGATTCGTGATCCGAAGCCGCTAAACGGGGCCGAGTTATATGCTTGAGGGATGGGTCGTTCATGCTAACCGCCTTCGACGTCGGTGTCGCGATCGTTGTTCTGATCTCGGCAATTCTCGCCACTGCGCGCGGATTGACCCGCGAGGTGCTCTCGCTCGCCACCTGGGCGGGATCGGCGGGCATCGCCGTGTGGATGTGGCGCTATCACCCCGAGATCGCGCGCGGCTTCATCCGCGAGGAACTGGTGGCCGATATCGCAACGGTGATCGTCACCTTCATCGCGGCACTCATCATCCTGCACCTGATCACCATGCGCATCGCCGATTTCGTCGTCGATTCGCGCATCGGCCCGCTCGACCGCACTCTCGGATTCGTGTTCGGCGCGCTGCGCGGCATCCTGATCGCGGTTGTCGTCGTGGTGCTGGGCCAGTGGCTGCAATGGGGCGGTCTGGGGCAGTTCGTCGAGGGCTCGCGCTCGGTGCCGCCTCTTGCTTCCGTGGGCGAGGGGCTGATACGAGTGTTACCGCCTGATATGGAGCAGGCCGTCAGCGAGTTCCTGTCGAACGACCCGGCCCCGCCCCAGCAAGACGTACCGGAGAATGGCACGGATGCCGGTGAAACCGGCCTGTCGACCTGATCTCCGGTTCGAGGCCCGGCAATGGCGGTTCCGGCGGGTTCGGAGCCATTGGCAAGGATGACGGACACGTGACACACGACAGCGCTCCAGCAGCAGGCCGCGACACCGATTCCCTGTGGCTGGATACCGATGGCGACACGCTGCGCGAGGAGTGCGGCGTGTTTGGCATTCTGGGCCATGAGGATGGGGCCGCCCTCACCGCCCTCGGCCTTCACGCCCTCCAGCATCGCGGCCAGGAAGCTGCCGGCATCGTCTCCTTCGACGGCCAGCAGTTCCATTCCGAACGGTCCCTGGGGCTCGTGGGCGACCATTACACCAACCCCGAGACGCTGGCGAAACTGCCCGGTAGCGCGGCCATGGGGCATGTGCGCTATTCGACCACCGGCGAAACCATCCTGCGCAACGTCCAGCCGCTGTTCGCCGAACTCGAGGTCGGCGGCATCGCCATCGCGCACAATGGCAATCTCACCAACGGGCTGACCCTCAGGCGCCAGCTCATCGCCGACGGCGCCATCTGCCAGTCGACCTCCGACACCGAGGTCGTGCTCCATCTCATCGCCCGCTCGCAGAGCAAGAATTCCGCCCAGCGCTTCGTCGATGCCCTCACCCATGTCGAAGGCGCCTACTCCATGGTCGCCATGACGCGCACCAAGCTCATCGGCGCCCGCGATCCCAACGGTATCCGCCCGCTGGTCTACGGCGAACTCGACGGCAAGCCGATCTTCGCCTCCGAGACCTGCGCTCTCGACATCATCGGCGCGAAGTTCGTTCGCGACGTCGAGAATGGCGAGGTCATCATCTGCGAGAAACAGCCCGACGGTTCGATCAGCGTGGACTCGGTAAAGCCTTTCGAGCCGCGTCCCGAGCGGCTGTGCCTGTTCGAATACGTCTACTTCGCCCGCCCCGACTCCATCGTCGGCGGCCGTAGCGTCTACACCGCGCGCAAGCGCATGGGCGAGAACCTCGCGGCCGAGTCGCCCCTCGACGGCGATGTGGTCGTACCCGTACCCGACGGGGGCACGCCGGCGGCACTCGGATTCTCGCAAAACAGCGGCATCCCGTTCGAATACGGCATCATCCGCAACCACTACGTGGGTCGCACCTTCATCGAGCCCACCCAGCAGATTCGCGCCCTCGGCGTGCGCCTCAAGCACTCCGCCAACCGCGAGCAGCTCGCGGGCAAGCGCGTGGTCCTGGTCGATGACAGCATCGTGCGTGGCACCACCTCGCTCAAGATCGTGCAGATGATCCGAGAGGCCGGCGCCAGGGAAGTCCACCTGCGCGTCGCCAGCCCGATGATCTCGCATTCCGACTACTACGGCATCGACACGCCGGACCCGGAAAAACTCCTCGCCAACCAGTACCGCGATCTCGATTCCATGCGCCGCTACATCGGCGTGGATTCCCTGGCCTTCCTGTCGATCGACGGGCTCTACGACGCGGTCGGCGGCAGCCCGCGCGACGCCGCGGCGCCGCAATTCACCGATCACTGCTTCACCGGCGACTACCCGACCCCGCTGACCGATCTCGCGGGCACGGACCGCAACGAGCGCAAGAAGGTCTCGCTGCTCAAGGAAGCCGGATAACCGTTTCGGATACATCGATGACCAATACTCAGGATCTCAACGACAAGGTCGTTCTTGTGACCGGTGCCTCGCGCGGCATCGGCTACGCCGCCGCCCGCGAAGCCGCCAGCCGCGGCGCCCACATCATCGCCGTGGGCCGCACCGTCGGCGCCCTCGAGGAGTTGGACGACGAGATCAAGGAGCTGGGCAGCGAGACGACCATCGTGCCCCTCGACATGACCGATTTCGAGGCCATCGACCGTCTCGGCGGCGCCATCTACGAACGCTGGGGACGCCTCGACGGGCTGATCGGCAATGCCGGCATGCTCGGCGTTCTCAGCCCCGTCCCGCATCTCGATCCAAAGCTGTTCGAAAAGACCTTCGCGATCAACGTCACCGCCAATTTCCGCCTGATCCGCTCGATGGACACCCTGCTGCGCCAGTCCGGGGCAGGCCGCGCCGTGTTCGTTTCCTCGGGCGCTGCCAGGGCAGGCAAGCCCTACTGGGGCCTTTACGCGGCGACCAAGTCTGCGCTCGACGCGATGATCAAGTCGTATGCCGCCGAGATGGAGACGACAAAGGTCACGGCCAACATCTTCTACCCCGGCGCCGTGCGCACCGCCATGCGCGCCGCGGCCATGCCTGGCGAAGATCCCGAGACCCTGCCGGCGCCCGCCGACATCGTGCCCAGGCTCGTCGACATGATCACGCCCGGCTTTGCCGAAACCGGCCAAATCTACGACATCCGCAAGCAGGACCTCGAACCGATCTGACGCACACACGGATTTGTGTTCGCGATGGCGCAGGCGGCGCATTGAACGCTTGCCACCGCTCAGGCAGAAGTCGAACAATGAATCGCATACTGTTGATCATGGTCGGAATATTCGCGCTGCTGGCGGTATCACCCGCCTTCAGCCCGGCTTTTGCACGGTATCACCTTCCCTATTCTCCGGTTGAAGCGTCTGAAGCCACACCTGACGCCGCCGGGGCTCAACCGCTCGAACTCGCCCCGCGCGTGGCACGCTGTGCCCCGGCACCGGGCCAGCACGGCTCCGCCCTGTGCCTTCTCGAGCGCGCCATCGTGACGGGAGATGTCGATCTCGCTCCCGAACCGGAAAGCAAGGGCCACCGCCTCATGACCAAGGACCCGGTTCCGCCCCGCACATTCCTGGACGATCTTCTCAGGCCGCCGAAGCGTGGATGAAACTTTTTTCAACCGCGACGCGTACAACGGAGGGAAACCCCGGTGTAATGGCGTCGGTTCTGACCCGAGTTTGACCCTTTTTGAGGGAACCAAGATTTATCCGCGTTTACGCGAGGCAAGAAGCAACATGACGATGACAGACAAGCTCAGCCGACGGCGGGTGTTGAGTGGCGGCGCCGGCCTGGCCGCGATGGCCCTTTCCGCCTGCTCGCCTACCGGCTCCCGGGTGGCCCGGCTCGACGACGGCCCGCCCCGCCGCTACGTCGAGATGTATTCGGCGATCCCTTCGGAACCGTATCCTGTCCCGGCGGTCAACCTCGACCATCTCGAGTCCAGGTACTACCGCCAGATCGTACCCGACCCCACCGGCGAACGCCCCGGCACGGTTGTGGTGAACACGCGCGAGCGTTTCCTCTATCTCGTTCGGGACGGCGGCGAAGCCATGCGCTATGGCGTCGGTGTCGGCCGCCAGGGATTCTCCTGGTCGGGCCGCGGCACCATCGCCTACAAGAAGCACTGGCCGACCTGGACTCCGCCGGCCTCGATGATCGAACGCGAACCCTACCTCGAGGAATACCGCGACGGCATGGCGCCGGGTCCCCAGAACCCGCTGGGGGCCCGCGCCCTGTACATCTTCGAGGACGGGCGCGACACGCTTTACCGCGTGCATGGCAGCCCTGAAGTCCGCTCGATCGGCCGGGCAGTGTCCTCGGGCTGCATTCGCCTTCTGCAGCAGGATATCATCGATCTCTACGGACGTGTCCCCTCGGGCTCTCCCATCCTGGTGACCTGACCGGCGCGGAATCGAAAAGGCGGGGTGTCGATCCGGCACCCCGTCCCTCATTGCAAAGCAGCGCCAGCCGACGATCCTCGCCTACGCCGGCTGCGCGCGCGTCAGCAATGTCTCGTCGATCTCCGTAAGCGGCACCGTACGCTCCATCGCCCTGCCCTCGCTATCGAAGACATGGCAGTCAGCCGTACTGATCCCGATCGACAGGCCCTTGGCGGAATCGACCGGTGCACTGCCCGGCAGTATGCAGCAGAAATCCTCGGAGTTGGCGTTCAGCGTCGCATAAACGACCGTGTGCAAACCCAACCGCTCGACAACCGAGGGCGCCAGCTCGAATGTCGCATCGCCACCGGTGAGCGAACAATGCTCTGGCCTGATGCCCAGCCGAAGCGTCTTGCCCTCGATGCCCTCCTTCGGCGTCACCGGCAGGGTGATTTCCGACCCGGTGGGCAGTTTGACAGACACACCCTCATCGGATGTCCCGGTGCACGTCACTGAAATGAAATTCATCTTGGGGTTGCCGATGAACGAGGCAACGAAGGTATTCTGGGGCTTGTGATAGAGTTCGAGCGGCGAGCCGACCTGGGCGATCTCGCCATCGTTGAGCACCACGATCCGGTCGGCCATGGTCATCGCCTCCACCTGGTCGTGGGTCACGAACACCATGGTGGCCTTGAGGTCGTTGTGCAGCCTGTTCAGCTCCACCCGCATCTCGGCGCGCAACGCGGCATCGAGATTGGACAACGGTTCGTCGAACAGGAAAACGCTGGGTTCACGCACGATGGCGCGGCCAATGGCGACACGCTGGCGCTGACCGCCGCTGAGCTCGCCGGGGCGGTACTGCAGCCGCTCGCGCAGCTTGAGAATGTCGGCCGCCTGATGAACCTTCTGCTCGACTTCCGGATCCGGGCGTTTCTCGACGCGCAGCGGAAAGGCAATATTCTCGTAGACGGACATGTGCGGGTAAAGCGCATAGGACTGGAAGACCATCGAGATGCCCCGCTTGACCGGCGGTAGATTGTTCACGGTCTTTCCCGCGATCCGCACATCACCAGCCGTGATCTCCTCGAGCCCGGCAATCATGCGCAACAAGGTCGACTTCCCGCAGCCCGAAGGGCCGACGAAAACCACGAATTCACCGTCGCGCACGTCCAGCGACACGCCCTTGATAACCTCGAGCTTGTCGAAAGACTTTCTGACGTTGTTCAGTTCAAGTTGTCCCACGCCGGACCTCCATTTCCGCCCCGCCGCGGCGGGGTCGGGGCCCGGCACTTGATGCGCCGGGCCCACGGGTTTTACTTGTAGGCTTCAAGATCCGCCGCAGCGTCGGCCACGGCCGTCTCGGCATCGATTTCATCCAGAACGACGCCCTGAATGGCCTCGTTGAGCGTATCCTGCAGGCCGATGTAGTCGGTCACGAACGGCTCCGGACCACCGGTCGGGATCGCCTCGAGGAACGGGCCCCAAGTGGGGTCTTCCTCGACCAGCTGATCGACAGCGGGCATGTCACGCAGCGGCGTGTTGCCGGCCGCGAGTTCGAACTCCAGCTGGTTCTCCGGATTGGTCAGCCACTTGGCGAAATCGCGGGCCACGTCCTCGACGCCCGAGCCCTTGAAGACGGCCAGGGAGTCGGTGATCAGCAGCGTGCCCGGACCGCCCTGCGGGCCGACCGGAATCGGCGCGACGCCCCAGTTGACATCATCCAGAAGGTTCCGCTCCCACGGCCCCGAGATGAACATGCCGACCTTGCTCTCGGCGAACAGCGGCCGCAGCTTGGCCCGGTCATACGCCAGCGGGCCTTCCTGTGAGACTTCGGCCAGCTTGCCGTAGAACTCCATCGCCTCAACGTTGTTCTCGGAATCGAAGACGATCTCGCCCGACTCGTCGATGACCTGTCCGCCGTTCGTGTAAACGAAGTTCAGGAACTGGTGCATCGTGTTGTCGAAGGACGCCGCCGCGAGGCCGTAGCCGTCGGCGTCGGTGTTCTCCTGGATCTGGCTGGCATACTCATAGAGCTCGTCCCAGGTCGTCGGCGGCTGCTCCGGATCGAGACCGGCTTCTTCGAACAGGTCCTTGTTCCAGTACAGAGCCTTGGTCGAGAACGCGACCGGAGCTCCCCAGACCTTGCCGTCATAAGTGACTGTGCCCAGGATCGGAGCGGCGTAGGTGGCCCTTTCCTCTTCGGTCATATCGAGCGGAACGATCAGGTCGTTCTGGGCCAACTGCTTGAGCGTACGCGAGCCCATGTAGGCAAGCGCGGGCGGATTGCCAGCGCCGGCGAGGGTGGTTGCCTTCTCCTGGCACTGCCCCCAGGCTACGTACTCGAGATTGATCGTGTAGTCGGGATGGGCTTCTTCCCACTCGGCGATCTGCTCGGCATGCGTGGCCGGCCCGTCGCCGGTAACGCCGTCACCGCAGTTGATCATGTAGATTTCGGTCTGGGCCTGTGCCGCCGTAACACTGCCGGCGAGCATGGCCCCTCCCAAGAGATAATGTAGAGCCTTCATGTGGATCTCCCTGTTTACTGCCATAGAACTCACATCACTCCTTGACCGCACCAGCGGTCAGCCCAGCGACGATGTAGCGCTGCAGGACGATGTAGATGATCAGCACTGGCAAGATGCCGACCAAGCTTGCGGCCATCAGTTCGTTCCAGACCACGGTCTGACGGCCAAAGAACTGGAAAAGACCCACGGGAAGCGGGTTCAGTTCGTTTGTCGAGTTGAAGGTAAGCGCGAACAGGAACTGTTGCGCATACGCGGTGATGAACGTCGCCACGGCAACCACGACGATGCCCGGAACGGCAATCGGAATGATCACACGGCGCAGTGTGTAGAGTCGGCTCGCGCCGTCCGCCCAGGCGGCCTCCTCGAGCTCGCGCGGAATCTTGATCAGATACGAGCGCAGCAACCAGATGCCCGTGGGCACGGTGAACGCGGCACCCGGGATGATCATCGCCCAGTAGGTATTGAGCAGCCCGAAGCCCTGCATCAGCTTGTAGAGCGGAATGATCAGCACGGCACCGCCCACCATGTTGACGGCCAGAAATCCGGCCAGCAGGGCATTCGATCCCTTGAACTTGAAGCGCGCGAAGGCATAGGCCGCCGGCACGATGGCGATCAGGGCCAGAATGGTCACAACCGTCGAGATGAACAGCGAGTTCACGATATAGCGCCACAGCAGCGGCACGCTCGACCACATCGAAATATAGCTCTGAAAGCTCATGTCCTCGGTGAACACGCGATACGGCGAGGAAAAGATGCGGTCCAGCGGCCTGAGCGACACCAGGAACGCCTCGAGAAACGGCGCCAGAATGAAGGTCAAAAAGACCGCAATGCCGAAATAGATCAGGACGTATTCGTACCAGCGGTATCTATTGATCATTGGCCCGCTCCGCTCCTCCCCGGGACAACCGGGCGATAAGGTAGAAATAGAAACCGGCGAACGCCGAAAGGAACACCACGATCATCACGGCCCGTGCCGCACCCTCGCCGTAACGGAAGCGGGAAATCGCCGTCTTGTAGGTATCGATGATCATGGTCGTGGTGGCGCCGCGCGGGCCGCCTTCTGTCAGAATCCAGATGATGTCGAATGAGTTGAACGTCCAGATCGAGGACAACAGCGACATCGTGGCGACCGCCGGCAGGATGAGCGGCAGGGTGATGCGGCGGAAGCGGTAGAACCGCCCTGCCCCGTCGACCCACGCCG
>CAZNHG010000008.1:8308-29133 GCA_964572555.1 uncultured Devosiaceae bacterium
GCAGATCGGGCGAGATCGCCTGCATGGCCGCGAGCAGATAGATGGTCACCAGCGGCGTCCCGATCCACACGTCGGTGACGATCGTCGCGATGAATGCGGTATCGCTGTAGGCGAGGAACTCGAACGGGCCGTCGAACAGGCCGACGATCTGGCCAACGCCGGAAATCATTCCCCACTGACCGTTATACATCCAGCCCCAGATGAACACGCCCACCGCGATCGGGATGACCCATGGCGGCATGACGAGCACGCGAAACAGCCAGCGGCCGGGCACCGCGGCATTGATCAGCACCGCACCGAGCGTGCCCACCACCATCTTCAGGCCCACCGACCAGAACATCCACAGGAACGTCCTCACGATCACTTCGGAGAAATCGCCGTTGAAGATCTTCTGGTAGTTGGCGAAGCCCACATAGTTCGTATCGGGCTTCAGCGCGGCATCGGTAAACGACAGCCGGAACGTTTCGAACAATGGCCAGGCGACGATAGCCAGGGTAATGACCAGCGCCGGGATCAGCATCAGATAAGGGAACAGGTTGGCGCGGGTCGTATGCATCAGGCCACCCTCTTGTTGCGGGACAGGGCGTCATCGAACTTCTGCCAGGTCCCGGCCATATCGATGACCTGCCGGGTGCCGCGAGCCTCGTCCATCTTGATGGCGGTCATGCCGGCGGCCAGCCCGTCGACGATCGAGACAGGCAACGGCTTGCCGTCCGTGACATGGGCGAAGATGTCCCGGATCATCTGCTCGTCCGCGCCGTAGTGCACGGACATCTCCGATGCCTGGTAGGATTTGTCGACGAGCTTGCGGCCGCTATGCGCATCATGCACGCGGAAATAGTTGCGCACGAAGTCGCCTTCCGCCATGCCCTTCGCGCCGATCACGCAGAAGCGCCGGTATTCGTCGGGCACGTTGAGGTTGGTATGGAAGCACAGGTTCTCGCCCTCGGCGAACTCCACCAATGCCGTCTGGTAGTCGATGATGTCACCCTCGCTGTCGAACACCTTCTCGCTGCCCATCCAGCCGCTGGGCTTGCGGTGATAGACCTCGAGATCGTTGACTCCGCTCAGCGTGGGCGCGTTCTCGGGCACGAAGCTCCTGCGTCCGCCGAAACTCGCGATGCGGGTCGGACGGCTGCCGACCAGCCCCTGGTAGAGGTCGATGTCGTGGCAGCACTTCTCCAGCATGAAACCGCCGGAGTAGCCGCTTTCGCGCCGCCAGTCGCGCATGAAGAAAGCGCCGTGATAGGGCGCTATGTGTTCGCAGGCTTCGATGGAGGCGATCGGGCCGAGGGAACCTTCGTCGCGTGCCGCCACGAGGTCGCGATAAAGCGGGGCATAGCGCAGAACGAGCCCGATCATCACCTGGTCGAGGCTCTTTTGGGCGCCCAGCAGTTCGAGCAGTTCATAGGTCTGCTCTTCGGTCGCCACGACCGGCTTCTCGGCGAAGATTTTCATGCCGAGTTCGAGCCCGGTGCGGATGTGATCGAGATGCAGATGATTGGGCGAACCGATCATCAGCAGATCCGGCGATTCCGTCGCAACCAGGGACTCGATGTCGTCATACGCCGGACCCGCTTCGATGCCCGCGTCTTCGAGCACGCTCATGCCGACCGGCGCGGGGTCGACATAGCCGACGAACCGCGCACCGGGAACCTCCTGATCGATGATCCGCATCAGGTAGCCCAGCCTGTACCCTAATCCGACGACACCTATCTTCATTGACCCCTACCCATCCCGGCGTGTTGTTCTTATGTAAATTATTTTCGAGATTGCGGCGATACAGCCGAGCTCGTCAACCGAAAAATCCGCAGATTGGCCAAGTTTTGTGAAACTTCTTTTCATCTCTTCGATCCTCGCGCGTCCGGCGCATCGCCGGATTCCGAAATCGCCGGGCTAACGGGCGATTCCGGCCCCGGCGCAGCGATAGCTGCAAGCATGCGCCGCATCTCGCCGACCGCCTCGGCGTCGACCACCTTGCGCTTGCCGGCAGGCGCGAATCCGAACTGCACGAGCCGCTCGTCCGGCGGCGGCCGAAGCGCACCACAGGAGCTGTGAATCTCGGTGATTCCGATAGAGCGAATGATCTCGCCCACATTGCGCAGGGTAATGCCGCCACCGGGCATGATGGATATCCGTCCGTTCGCCTGCTTGCCGAGCGCGATCAGCAGATCGAGACCTTCGGGCACGCTCTTTTGCTGACCCGATGTAAGGATGCGCTTGAAACCGAGCTCCACTGCCGTATCGAGCGCGGCAAACGGGTCGGGCGTCAGGTCGAAAACGCGATGCAGGCAGGTTTCCATGGGGCCCGCCGCCGCGATCAGGCGGTTCAGAACATCGACGTCGAGCGTCCCATCCTCGCGTGCCACGCCCAGCACGACGCCTTCAAGACCGATGTCGCGCGCTACCGCGATATCCTCGAGCATCAGTTCGACCTCGTCGGCCGTGAACACGAAACTCCCGGCTCGGGGGCGGATCATCGCAATTGCGGGAATGCCGGCCTTCTGCGCCCGCCGCATGAATCCCGCACTCGGCGTGAGGCCGCCAACGGCCAGGGCGGAGCATAGCTCGACCCGGTCCGCGCCGCCCGAAATCGCCGCGGCGAGGCCGGCGGCATCGTCGATGCACAACTCCAGCATCGCGCGTTGACCGGTGCTCATGCGGCAACACCTCCCTCTGCCCGT
The DNA here is from genome assembly GCA_964572555.1 of uncultured Devosiaceae bacterium. Classification (GTDB taxonomy): domain Bacteria; phylum Pseudomonadota; class Alphaproteobacteria; order Rhizobiales; family Devosiaceae; genus CAZNHG01. The sequence continues at coordinate 10,993 of CAZNHG010000008.1, forward strand.
GCGACAACTGCGGCCCCGACCAGCCCCCCGTCGCGCGCCCGCTTGCCGGGCACGACGAGCGGGCTGCCGTGACGCGCCAGAACGAGTTCGCGCACCCGCATGTCGAGCGCCGCGACGAGCTGCGGCACGGCCGCCATGCCACCGCCAACGGGCACGACCGAAGCCCCGATGGTATTGAGAACGACGCTCAGCGCCCGCGCCAGATGTTCGACATAGACCTTGATCGTCAGGCCCGCCGGCTCCTCCTGCGCTTGCCAGGCATCGATGATGTCCGCGCTGTTGCGCGTCTCGTCGTGCAGGGCTGCATGCAGCCGCTCCAGCCCGCGCGCGCCGCCAACCGTGTCGAGGCAGTCCATTCGCCCACAACCGCATTGCACGCGCGGCAGCGGATCAATCAGCCCGCCGGCACCGGGATCGACGATCGGTCCGTGCCCCCATTCGCCGCTGATCCCGCCAGCGCCACGCACCAATTCGCCGTTGATCACCAGGCCACCACCTACGCCGGTGCCCAGAATGATGGCGAAGACGGAGGAATGCCCCTTGCCAGCCCCGCGCTGCGCCTCGGCGAGCGCGAAACAATCCGCATCGTTGGTGATACAGACCTGCCGCCCCAGCCGGCCGGACAGCTCCTTTTCAAGCGACCGCCCGTTGAGACACGGCACGTTGGCGACAACCGCCCGGCCCGTCTGCACATCGGTGAAACCCGCCAGCGAGATCGAGACGACATCGCCATCGCCTCCCGGCATGTCAGCCAGCGCATCCGACAGCGCATGAACAAAGCCGGCGAAATCCTTGCCCGGCGTGGGAATGCGTCCCCGCTCCGGCACAAGGCCTTCGGCATCGGGTGTCCCGTACCTGATGAACGAGCCCCCGATGTCGAAGCAGCAGGTCATGCGGCGTCCCTTCCCGCGCCCCGGATCCACGTCCGCGTCGCTGTCAGTGTCTCGCGGTCGATGGCGACCATATCGGCATCGAAACCAGGCTGGAGCCGGCCAATGACGTCGTCGAGCTTGAGGAACTGCGCCGGATACAGCGCCGCCATGCGCAGCGCCTCCTCCAGCGGGAGACCGAGATTGCGGTGCGTGTTGCGTACGGCCGCCATCATGTCGAGATCGGAGCCGGCGAGCGTGCCGTCCGGCAGGGCGCAGCGCCCCTCGGATGCAATGATCTCCTGCCCATAGAGCGTGAACCGCTTCACAGCGGCGCCCACCGTACCCATGGCATCGGTCACCAGCATCATGCGGCCCCGCGCTTTCGCGCGAACGGCATTCCGCGCCGTCGCGTCGTGCAAGTGGTAGCCGTCGACGATCAGGCCGCACCAGCTCTCGGCATCATCGAGCGCAGCCCCCACGACACCCGGCGCCCGGCTCGTCATCGGCGTCATCGCATTGTAGAGATGGGTAAATCCGCGCATCCCTGCATCGAGCGCGGTGCGCATGTCGTCATAGCTCCCCGCAGTATGCCCGGCACACACCAGGACATCGGCATCGGCGAGAGCTGCAATGCGATCGGTCTCGACCCGCTCGGGAGCAAGCGTCACAACCGTACGGCCAAGTCCGTCCCCGCCATAGATATCCATGAGCTCGTCATCGAGCGGCCTGAACAGATCGGGCCGGTGAACGCCCTTGCGTTCCTCGTTCATGCACGGCCCCTCGAAATGAACGCCCCGCACGCCGGGCAAATGGTCCCGCAGCGCCATGCGCACAGCATCCGCCGCCTCGCGCATCACCTCCAGCGTATCCGTGATGACGGTCGGGATCAGTGTCGTGCTGCCGTAGCGCCGGTGCCCCTCGACCATTGTGGCCAGCCCTTCGGGTGTGCGTTCGCTGTTGAACATCACGCCGCCACCGCCATTCACCTGCACATCCACAAATCCCGGCGCCAACAGCCTGCCGCCGACATCCTCCACAACCGCATCCGCAGGAATAACCACATCCGCTGGCAGGATATCTGCAATGCGCCCCGCGTCGGAGACGAGCACGGTACGCGGGCCCAGCATCGCGTCACCGTCGAACACCTCGGCGTTTGTCAGGGCGAGAGCCATCAACGCGTCTCCGTAACCTTCTTGAGGTGCTCGGGCTGATCGGGATCGTAGCCACGCGACAGCGACAGGCCGCTCGCCATCGGATAAAATGACTGCACTGCGGCAAGCGGCGCGATGGCAGGATGCAATCCCGGCACGGCGGGCAGCGCATCGGCACCCTCGGCGCCTTCATAAGCGGGGAAAACCCGTGCGCCCTTCTCGCGCAACACACCGACGAGTTTCTCGACACCAGGCAGCGTCCGGTCGTTCTGCCCGACAACGAGAACTGGCAGTTCGTCCTGGAGCAATCCCAGCGGTCCATGCATGATTTCCGCGGAACTCACCGATTCCGCGTGCATGGCGCTGGTCTCCTTGAGCTTGAGCGCCATCTCCGCCGCACCGGCCAGCCCCTGCCCGCGTCCGACGACGAACACGCTCGTCGCGTCCCGCAGGGCGGGCACCGCCGGCGCCCAGTCCTGCACCAAAGCCCTTTCGAGCGTCTCGGGCAGCGCATTCACGGCGTCGACGAATGCGCTCTCGCCGGACGATTCAGCGATGACCTGCGCACCCGCGGCGAGCGAGGCCAGGAATGTCTTGGTTGCCGCCACGCTCAACTCCGGCCCCGCGTGAAGCGGCAAAACGATGTGCGCCGCGTGCGCCACCGGCGAGTCCTCGACATTGACCATCGCAATCACCGTCGCCCCCTTCCGGGCCGCCCACTCGGCGCCGGCGACGAGGTCCGGACTCTGGCCCGACTGCGAGATGACCAGGAACAGGACGTCGGCAAGGTCCATGTCCGCCTCATAGACCGAGGCGATCGACGGCGGCAGGGACAATGCAGGCAGGCCGAGATGAATCTGCGCGAGATACTGCACATAGGTGGCGGCATGGTCCGAACTGCCCCGCGCGCAGGTCATCAACAGGCGCGGCGGCTTCGAACGGATACGCTCGGCAAGGGCCCGGACCTCTTGCCGGTTGGCACCGAGCTGGTCGGCTATGCGCGCTGGTGCCTCGCCCGCTTCCCGGGCCATTTTTGTCTGCGTCATGCCTGCCGCCGGGCCACTCATCACTTGATCAACCTCACATCTTGAGTTCCGCGACGAAGTCGTAGGAATCGCCGCGATAGTAGGAACGCACGTATTCGATGGGCCGTCCGTCGGAGAGAAAGGATTGCTGCTCGACGAACAATCCCGCCGAACCGGGCAGCACACCGAGAAGCCGCGCCTGTTCGGCCTCGAGCAATTCCGCGCGCAGCTTCTGCATGGCGCGCGCCGGGCGCATGTTCATCTCGGTCAGGTGGGAATAGAGGGACTTGCCGATATCCGCGGTCTCCGGCAGCACATCGCCGGGCACACAAGTCAGCTCCAGACACATCGGCTTCTTGTTGGCATACCGCACGCGATAGAGCCGCGTGACGAGCGCACCGGCACCCAGCTCCAGCATGTCCGCCTCGATCGGCATGGCCGGACCCGTGTGCCGGTCGAGCATCTTGTATTCGGGCTCCATGCCGCGCGCCCACATATCCTCGGAGAAGCTCGTGGGCGTTTTCAACGGCATCTCGATACGCGGACTGACGAAGGTGCCTGCACCGCGACGTTGCACCAGCAGCCCGTCCTTGACGAGCCCGCGAATGGCGTTGCGTACGGTCACGCGCGAAACACCGAGCGCCTGGGCGAGATCGCGCTCGGGAGGAAGAGCGTCGTCGTCGCCCAGACGCCCGTCTTCGATGACGAAGCGGATGGCACGCTGAATGCGGTGATAGAGGGGCGTATAGCCGCCGTCATGTGTCTCCACATGATCCTTCAGCGCCGAAATAAGTTCGTCGACCCGGCTCATTGATCCCCATCCCTCATGCAGTCCAGTTGGGACTACAAACCATTATATAAAACCAATCCAATACCTATGCGCAAGCGGTGGCGGCATCACAAATTGGTACTTATTGGTATTATTCGTAACGGTGATTGTGAGAAAGATTGGAAAAGACGCTATATTTCAGTCGGTTAAAGAACGAATGGGGATGTATCGCCCTGTGGAAAACCATGTGCAACCGCACCTGCGCGGGCTACGTCGGCACACCGCAAGCAGGCCAACCGGAACGGAACCCGGGTGCAAAGCTGGAACGCCATCGAGAATACCGGTCCAGTGGCCAAAACACGAAAAACGCCACCCGGTTCCCCGGGTGGCGTCGTTGCGACTGGGATGTCGTTGGGTGTTACGCCGCGACGGCTCCAGGTCCCGGCGTGGCGCCTTCCGGGCACTTGCCCAGAATGATCATCCCCAGGACCTCGTCCTTGGTGACGTCTCCCGTCTTGGCCGTGCCGACGACCTGACCGTTCTTCATCACGCAAACGCGGTCCGACAGATCGAACACATCGTGAATGTCGTGACTGATCAGGAAGATGCCGATCCCCTCGCTCTTGAGCTGGCTGATCAATTCGGCGACCTGCTTGGTTTCCTGTGGCCCCAACGCGGCCGTCGGCTCGTCCATGACCAGAATGCGGGCGTTGAACAGGATGGCCCGCGCAATCGCAACCGACTGGCGCTGACCACCCGACAGCGATTTGACCGGTTCCTTGAACCGCTGGAAGCTGGGGTTGAGCCGTCCCATCACCTCGCGGGCCTTGGCCTCCATCGCCACGTCGTCGAGCGTACCCCAGGACGTCTGGAGTTCACGTCCGAGGAACAGGTTCGCCGCCGCGTCGACGTTGTCCGCAACGGCGAGGGTCTGATAGATCGTCTCGATCCCGTACGCCTTCGCGTCGCGCGGATTGGTGATCGTGGCCTCCTGCCCGTCGATCCGGATCGTGCCCGCGTCCCGCCTGTACGCGCCGGACAGAATCTTGATCAGGGTCGACTTGCCGGCTCCGTTGTGGCCCAGAAGGCCGACGACTTCACCGGGATAAAGGTCGACGGACGCATTTTCCACCGCGTGGATACCGCCGAATGCGATCGAAATGTCTTCGAGTTCGACCAGGGGCGTTCGTTTTTCCGCCATAGTCCACGCTCCTTACTGGGCTCTGCGGCGATACAGGGTATCGAGCCACACCGCTATGATGAGTACGAGACCGACCACGATGTTCTGCAGGGGTGTATCGATCCCCATCAGAACCATGCCGGACTTCAGCGACTGCATGACCAGCGCACCCAGAACGGCGCCGGCTACCGTGCCGATGCCGCCGGTCAGGGACGTGCCGCCGATCACTGCCGCGGCGATAACGTACAGCTCGTCATAGGTGCCCATCGCATTGGTCGCCGCGTTGAGCCGTGCCGTCGAAATGGCCGCCGAGATGGCGCACAGCGCGCCCATGATCATGAAGATCGCCACCGTCACCATGCGCGTATTGATGCCGGCGAGCTCCGCCGCCTCCGGATTGCCGCCCATAGCGAAGACATAGCGTCCGAAGCGCGTGCGGCGTGAGACGAAGGCCATGATCACCGCCACGGCGATCATGATCAGAACCGGAATCGCGATGCCGTGCGAAATCTCCAGCCCGCCCTCCGGCACCGGAATGCCGTTGTCTTCCGCGTACCTCGCGGCAACGCGCACCGGCCACAGATAGGAGTTGGCGATCATCACGGCGACGATCGCGGTACCGCACCCCAGCACCGCCAGAACGCCCTCGGCCCAGAGCGGGCGCAGGGGGAAGTTGAAACGGCGGCGTTGCTGCCGGCCTGTATAGATGGTCCAGACGATGGCGATGCAAGCCAGAATGCCTACGCCCCAACTCGCCATGGCGCCAACCGAGCCGAATGGCCCGCCCCCCATCAGGGAGAAAGTCTGGTCCATAGGCGCAACGGTCCGGCCCGTCGTCACCCACCAGGCCATGCCCCGCCAGATGAGAAGGCCACCCAGCGTAACGATGAAGGCGGGCACGCCGAGATAGGCGATGATCATCCCCTGCAGTCCGCCGATGGCGGCGCCCAGGGCAATGCCCGCGATCAACGTGAGCGCCCAGATCGCCGGGTTGCCGAACCCGAGGAAGTCGGGAAGGATTTCGGCCTGCAGAACGCCCATTGTCATGCCCAGGAAACCCAGGAGCGAGCCCACCGACAGATCGATGTTGCGCGTGACGATGACCAGCACCATGCCGGTCGCCATGACGGCGATTGAGGAGGTCTGAACGCTCAGGTTCCAGAGGTTGCGAGGGGTCAGGAAGATACCGCCGGAGAAATAGTGGAACCCGACCCAGATCAGCGCCAGTGCGGCGATCATGCCGATGAGACGGGTATCGAGCTCGGTCGCATTGACGAATCTCTGAACCGGGTTGCCGGTCCGGCTCGTCTTGTGCGTGGATGAGCTCAGAGCTTGTGGCTCGGCCATGTTTTCGATCTCACGTATGTGCGTGTGGGCAGTGCCGCAGCCAGGAGCCGCGGCACCGCTTCTACGATCCGAAAGGATCAGTTTAGACGATCAGCCGCAGACTGCGACACTGCCGGGCTCGACGCCCTGGCAAACGACGTCCTCCGACACCCAGCCGGCATCGATCACGAGATCGAGGTTGTCGCGGGTAATCGGAACGGGATCGAGGAACAGCGCGTTCATCTCGACGCCGTTCGGACCGCCGGACCAGGTCTCGGCGCCCGAGATATCGCTCATGGCCGCACCTTCGGCGAGCTGCGCGGCGACCTGCGCCGCGATGCTGCCGAGATCACGCGAGTCCTTCCACACGGAGACGGTCTGGGTGCCCAGCGCGATGCGATTCAGGGCGGCATGATCCGCGTCCTGCCCCGAAACCGGCACGGAACCAGCCATACCCTGCGCGGACAGTGCAGCGATGGCGCCACCGGCCGTGCCGTCGTTCGAGGCAACGACCGCATCGACTTCGTTATCGTTGGCCGTCAGGAACTGCTCCATGTTCCGCTGCGCGTTCTCCGGGATCCAGCCATCGGTATAGGCCTCACCCACGTTCTGGATGTCACCGGAATCGATGGCATCCTGCAGAACGTCCATCTGGCCGGAGAACAGGAAGTCCGCGTTCGGATCAGCCGCCGAGCCCTTGATGAACACGTAGTTGCCCGTAGGCTGCTCGTTCTGGACCGCGAGGGCCTGCAACCGGCCGACTTCGAAATTGTCGAACGTGATATAGAACGCATCCGGATTCTCGATCAGGCGGTCATAGCCGATTACCGGAATGCCCTCGTTGACCGCGCTCTGCACTGCGGGGCCGATGGCCGCGGAGTCCTGCGCCAGAATGATGAGCGCGTCCGCGCCCTGCGAGATCAGGCTCTCGACGTCGGTGAGCTGCTTGGATGCCGACGACTGGGCGTCCGCCGAGATGTATTCGGCACCGGCTTCCTCAAGCGCCCCCTTGATAGCCGCCTCGTCCGTCTTCCAACGCTCTTCCTGGAAGTTCGACCAGGAAACGCCGACGGTAATGTCCTGCGCCATCGCGGCACCGACGGCCGTAACGGAGACGGCCGCGCCGAGAAGCGCTGCATAGATTGTCTTCATGTTGTCCTCCCACCGGGTAGCCCCATGCCACCCGCTCTTCACGGATACGCCACGGAAGGGCCGTGGCTGCTGATCGAGCAATATTTTTAATGCTCGAAAAAATTACTGGCATGCGCTTTCAACTCGTGTCAACATTATTTTCAAGGTACGAAAAAAGCCGGTGGCCAACCACCGAAGCCAGAGGGGGACTGGTGGCACAAAGGCTCGAAACGAGCGGGAGCGGAGTGGAACGCGCGATGCGACCTGTCAGCGATTCCGACACCATGCGCCGGCAGAACCGCGGGCTCGTGCTGGAGGCGATCCGGCGCGTGGGCCCGTTGTCGCGAACCCGCCTGGCAACCGAAACGGGCCTCTCGCACGCGTCGATCACGACGATCGTCGGCGATCTCATCGAGCAGAACATTCTTACCGACCAGGCCGGCGAACGCTCGGGAAACAAGAGCCGCGGGCGACCCGCCGTGCAGATCGGGTTCAACCGGACCGCGGGCTATGCCCTTCTCATCGAATTGGATGTGAACAAGGTCCGCTGCTCGCTTATCGACTATTCCGGTACGATGACGGACCGGATCGAGTTTCCACTCACGCCGGAGACGTTTGGTGAGACCCCGCCGGTCGACTACCTTGCCGCCTGCATCACGCGCATCCGCGAGCGCAACGCCGCCGAGGCAGGGCGCCTCCTGCGGGTGGCGATTTCGGTTCAGGGGATACTCGACCGCAACGAACGCGGCCTGAAGTGGTCGCCAGTGCCCCACATGACGGGTCACGACCTCGTGGGCGGGCTCGAAAGCCGCTTTCACCTTCCGATAGCGGTCTACAAGCGCGGTCGCCTGCTCGCCGAGGGGGTCCGCTGGCTGTTTCCCGAATTGCGCGACACGATGACGGCAATGCTGTTCGTCGGTTCGACGGTAGGTATGGGCCTGTCGATGCCCGGGTCCAATATCGGCAACGTTTCCGACGCGGCGACCGAATTCGGCCACATGCTCCACGTCCCGGACGGCGCTCTTTGCCGCTGTGGCACGCGCGGCTGTATCGAGGCTTATGCCGCCGACTACGGAGTGCTGCGCGCGACCTATGGCGTGCCCGAACGCACGCCCCCCGCCCCGGCGGTGCCGCCGGAGCAGTACGACCAGCTCATCGCCCAGGCCCAGCGGGGCGATCGCAACGCCATCCACGCCTTCAACATCGCCGGACAGGCTGTCGGCTACGGACTCAACCGGTTGATGACGGTGTTCAACCCCACCGACGTCCTCATCGTTGGGCCGGGCACCAAGGCGTTTCCTTTCATGCGCGCGGAACTGGAGACGGCCATCGGGGCCTCGCTGACCGCAGAGGTCCACGGCCCGCCGCGCATTACCACACACGAAGACGAAAGCGAGCCGGTGTTCAAGGGGCTCACGATGAAGGCGCTCATCGCCCTGGATCAGGACGAGTTTGCCGCATTGCCGCACGCCGGCTGAGGGGAGGAGACCACATGACAAGACTTCTGAGCCGGGCGCTTTGCGCCCTGCTGGCCCTTGCCGCGCCGCCGGTGCTGGCCGGGCCGGTAACGTTTGTCGAACGTGCGCCAGCGGATCCGCAGGCGGTCGGGGTAGCCATCGACGAACCCGAGCTGCGGGGCACCCTGCCCGAGCCCGATCTGACCGATCTCATCGAGGCGGGTCGGCGGCTGTTCGACACCAGGTTCACCAGCTCGGACGGCGCCGGCCGGCCGATGGCAACCCAGGCCGTCATCCCCACACGCCAACGCCACACCCGGGAGAAAATCTTCCAGCGCGCCTCGGGCCCCGACGCCAACAGCTGCACCTCGTGCCACCACGATCCGATCGACGGCGGCGCGGGGGATTTCACCACGAACGTGTTCACCTCACAGGGCACCGAGAGCGCGAACTTCGATACCGTCGACCCGCAATTCTCCAATGAGCGTGGTACGACGCATCTGTTCGGAGCCGGCCTGCTCGAACTCCTTGCCCGCGAAATGACCGCCGATATCAAGGCCCTGCGCGCCGACGCGGTAGCGGAAGCTCGCAGCACCGGTAAAGCCGTCGAGGTCGCGCTCGTCACCAAGGGCGTCGACTTCGGTACCCTCGCCGTTTCCTCGCATGGAGAGGTCGACATGTCGGGCGTCGAAGGCGTCGATGACGACCTTACCATCCGCCCCTTCAGCCAGAAGGGTGTAACCGTTTCGATGCGAATGTTCACGCTGAACGCGCTCAACTCCCATCACGGCATTCAGGGCGATGAGCGCTTCGGCGCCGCCATGACCGGACTCGCGGACTTCGATGGAGACGGCCATGCCGGCGAATTCGGCCCTGGGCTCGTCTCCGCCATGGTCGCCTATCAGGCGAGCCTCGAGCCGCCCCATACACAAACCTTCGACAATCCGGACTGGCAGGCTGCGGCCGAACGCGGCGCAACGCATTTCGACGATATAGGCTGCACGGCCTGTCACAAGACGAGCCTGCCGCTCGAAAGCCTGCGCTTCACCGATCCGGGCCCCTACGACACCGCCGGCACGCTGTCGTCCGGCGATGTTTCCGATCCGGCGGTCTACGATCTCGCCCTTCTCGACTGGGCCGAAACCCTGGAACGCGACGCCCGGGGCAACGTGCTCGTGCCGCTGTTCGGCGATCTCAAGCGCCACGTCATCGCCGACGATGAGCGCCCCCATTTCGCCAACGAGTTGCTGAGCCAGAGTTTCGTGGCGCGGGATACCTTCATGACCGCAGAGTTGTGGGGTATCGCCGACACGGCGCCTTACGGGCACCGGGCCGACCTCTCAACCCTCGACGCGGCCATCCGTGCCCATGGCGGCGAAGGCGCCAGCGCCGGCGCGGCCTATGAGGCGCTGCCCGAGAAGGCCCGCAACGATCTCGTGACCTATCTGATGACGCTGAGGACCCCGCAATGAAACGCCTGATCCTTTGCGCGGCCCTGGCCGCCACCCTGCCCGGCGCCGCCTTCGCCCAGGACCGCGCCGGCAAACTCGGCATGCTCACCGTGCCACACTTCACGGAAGAAGCGCAGGCAGCCGGCATCACCCAGAGCTATGACGGCGGCTGGGAATTCTTCGTCGGCGGCGGCGGAAGTTCGCTCGATTGCAACGCCGACGGCATGCCGGACCTCGCGCTTGCCGGAGGCAGGAGCGCGGCCGCGCTCTACATCAACACCGGCAAGCCGGGCGAGGCCTTCAGCTTCGAAAAGGGCAAGCTGCTCGACGCCGAACGGCTGAACACGAACGTCCTTGGCATCTACGCCCTCGACATGGACGCGGACTCGATAAATGACCTCGTCCTGCTGCGTCTCGGCCCCAATATCGTCCTGCGCGGCACCGGCAACTGCGCGTTCGAGCGCGTTGACGGCAAGTGGAACATCGACGGCGGGCAGGACTGGAGCACGGCCTTCGCCGCCAAGTGGGAGCCGGGCCACCGCTTCCCCACGCTCGCGTTCGGCAACTATGTCGACCGCTCCGCTCCGGGCTCGCCCTGGGGCACCTGCGCCGACAACTATCTGATGCGGCCAGACCCGGAGGCCGAGGTTCCGGATTATTCGGATGTCACACCGCTGACGCCGGGCTATTGCGCCCTGTCGATGCTTTTCACCGACTGGAACCGTTCGGGCGAGCTGGCGCTCAGGATCACCAACGACCGGCAGTACTATCGCGGCGGCGAGGAACAGATGTGGCGGGTCGCACCGGACCGTCCGCCCCGTCTCTATCGCCGCGCGGATGGCTGGGAGCACCTCAAGATCTGGGGCATGGGCATCGCCGCCGCCGACCTCAACGCCGACGGCCTGCCCGAATATGCCCTCACCTCGATGGGCGACACCAAGCTGCAAACGCTCGACAACCCGGCCGACCCGTCGCGCCCGAAATATGTCGACGTCGCCTACGAGCGAAACGCCACGGCGCACCGCCCCTACGCCGGCCCGGACAAGTTACCCTCCACCGGCTGGCACGCCGAATTCGCCGACTTCAACAACGACGGCCGCGAGGACCTGTTCATCGCAAAGGGCAACGTCGAAGCCATGCAGGACTTCGCCGGCTACGACCCCGACAACCTGTTGCTGCAGACTCGTGACGGCAACTTCGTCGAAAGCGGCGACAAAGCGGGAATTGCCAAGAACACACGTGGCCGCGGCGCAGTCATCGACGACTTCAATCGCGACGGCCTGCTCGACCTGCTGGTCGTCAACCGCAAGGCGAATGTTTCGCTGTTCCGTAATCTCGGTCAAAAGACCGACTGGGGTCACCGCTCGATGGGCAACTGGGCCGAAATCTCTCTCGAGGACGCGAACGGCAACACCAACGCCGTCGGTGCGCGCCTGCTGGTCAAGACCGGTACGCGTGCAATGAACCGCACCATCTCGGTAGGCGGTGGCCATGCGGCCGGACATTCCGGGCCGATTCACGTCGGGCTCGGCCTGATCGACCGCGCCACGGTGCGCGTTCAATGGCCCGACGGCTCGTGGAGCCACGACTACCGGTTCCTCGGCAACCAGCACGTCATCATCCGGCGCGGCGAGGCCGAAGTGCGCTATCGGCATCTGGAGTAGCGTCTACCCTACTGTGTCGGCCATATAGGCGCCGCGCTCGCCAAGCGGCTTCTCAAGGCCGATGGTCGTGTCCTGGGCGGTCTGATGTTCGACTTCGGCGTTGAGTTCGCCGCCCAGGATGACCAGCAGCACCGAAAGCCACATCCAGGTCAGGAAGCCGATCAACGCGCCGAGCGAACCGTAGGTGGCACTGTAGTTGTCGAAGTTCGACACGTACCATGAAAACGCCACCGACATGCCCATGATCACGACGATAGCCAGCGCGGCACCGGGCGTGATCCAGCGCCAGCGCGCCTGCTTTCGGCACGGCCCCCAGCGATACAGCGCGGCGAGGGCGAACACCATTACGGCCAGCAGCACACCGTAGCTCAACAGGCGAATGAGCCATTCCACGCCGATCGGGATGGGCAGGAAATTCAGGATAGCCGGCAGGATGACCACCGCACCGAGCGCGGCGGCAGCCACGATAGCAGCCCCGATGGTGAACGCGAGAGCCAACAGGTTGACCCGAACGAAGCCGCGTGTCTCGCGCTCGTGATAGGCGACGTTCATGCCCTGAAAGAGCGACTTCACCCCCGTACCGGCACTCCACAATGTGATGGCCGCCGAAATCGTCAGGGTCCAGCTCAGGGTCGCATTTCTTTGCGATGCAAGCCGTTGGAGCTGCTCCTCGAGAATGCTCAGCCCGCCGCTTGGCACGATCCCGGCGAGAAGCGTCACCTGCTCGATCACCGCCTCCCGATCGGCGAAAAGCCCGTAGATCGCGACGAACGCGGTCAGCGCCGGGACCAGCGCCAACAGCATGAAATAGGTCACGCCGCCAGCGACGAGCGTGACGCGGTCGTCCTGGATGCGCCGCCACAGGCGCATCGCGATGCTTGCCCATGCGTGGCGCGGCAGAGCGACAGGAGACAACGCTTCCCGTCCCCGGTCGGGCTGAAGCGCTGCCATATGGTCGGCATCCGTGGTCGGCGATATGCGCGATTTCGAACGTGCCATGACATCTCCCGGATTCCCGGCGCCGCATCGCCGCGCCTTCAGTCCATTACAACCCCGACCGCGCGCCCTCGCAACAGGCACGCCATGCGTTCTTTGCACAGGCTGAAAGCAAGGTTGCATGTCACAAACAGTTTAGCTAACATGTTACTAAGTTCACAGTATGGAGACAACCAACATGCCCTCGCCGGAAGGCGCCGCACCCCGCAACACGCGCGCAGAATTGTTCGGGATTTCCGCCGCCATGGTCACGCCTTTTGGCGCAGACGGCTCGCCCGACCTGGCGCTGGCCGCCGAGCATGCAGGGAATGTGCTCGACGCGGGCGCGCGCAGTGTCACGCTGTTCGGCACCACCGGCGAAGGCGCATCGCTGTCCAACGACGAACGCACCGCTATGCTGCAGGCCCTGATCGCTGCCGGAATTCCTCCCTCCCGGATCGGGGTCGCCATCTGCGCGACCTCTGTAGCGGAGGCGAGCGCTCAGGCACGCGCTGCGATGGAGGCCGGTGTCAGCCACCTGCTCGTCCTGCCGCCGTTCTACTACAAAGGCGTCAGCGACGCGGCGCTCTACGACTGGTTCAGTGCCGTGCTCGAACCGCTTGTGGGTACGGACGCCCGGGCGATTCTCTACCACATCCCGCAGATTACAGCCGTCCCGCTCTCGCTGGCGCTCATTCGCCAGCTCAAGGAGCGCTTCGGCAGCATCGTGTTCGGCGTGAAGGACAGCTCCGGCGACTGGGATAACGCCAAGGCCCTGCTCGCCTATGACGACCTTGCCGTGCTTATCGGCGACGAACGTCATCTGGCCCAGGCCGCCACGTTTGGCGCCGCAGGGGCGATCAGCGGCATCGCCAACCTGTTCCCCGCCCGGCTCGCCGAGATGCTGCGGACAGGCGAGGATGACGCCGAAATCCGCAAACTCGTCGACGCCGTCGTCGCCCTGCCCGTCACACCTGCGGTCAAGGCGACGGTCGGCGCACTCACGGACAAGCCCCAATGGCGCAACGTGCGCGCACCGCTCGACCCCACGCCGCAGGACGGCATGGCCCGCCTCGGTGACATCGCCAGGGCCATCCCGCAACGAAAGGCGGCCTGAGTTGGCAAACCGCGCGACCGCGACCGTGTCCCTGCGCGAGCAGGCCTATACCAGCTTTACCGAGCGGCTGCTGGCGCGCGAGATCAGGCCGGGCCAGTTCGCCTCCCAGCGCGAACTCGTCGAGATCACCGGCATGCCGCTGAGCGCCATCCGCGAAATGATCCCGCGCCTCGAGGCGGACGGGCTGGTGCGCACCGTGCCCCAGCGCGGCATTCAGATATGCCAGGTCGACCTCGACCTCATCCGCAACGCCTTCCAGTTCCGCCAGATCCTCGAGCGCGAGGCCATGGTCCAGTTCTGCCGCAACGCGCGCGACGAGGAGATCGCCGCCATCCGCGAGCAGCACCTGGAGGTTCAGCGCCAGGCCGAGCAGCAGATCACCATCGAGCTCATCGACCACGCCCAGCAGATGGATTGGGCGTTCCACGACAAGGTGATCGACGCGATGGGCAATGCGTTGATCTCGAACGCCTATCGCGTCAACGCGATCAAGATTCGGCTCATCCGCCAGTACGACACGCGCATCCTGCCCGAGCTGATCACGTCCGTGCTCGCGGAGCATATGCGCATCATCGACGCCATGGCCGCCCGCGACGAAGCGGCGACGGCGGCCGCCATCGAAGCCCACATCGACAGCGGCAAGCGCCGCGCGCTGGAGGTCTGACAAACAAGGAGTTCCGGGGCCGGGTGCCCCGCGGCAATGCCAGGACAGGGACCTGGCGACCACCAAGGGCCAAAGCGCCCGCAACCACAACTGGGAGGATATCATGACATATCTGTTCTCGCGCCGGACGGTACTGTCCGGCATCACGGCTGCCACCCTGACGCTTTCGGCGGGCGGTGTCGCTCACGCCCAGGACGAGAATATCGTTCTGCGCATGTCGACGCCGGCCTCGGCGACCGACCAGCGCTCCGTCGCGCTCGAGGAAGCCTTCGGACCGGCGGTTTCCGAATTCGCCGACTATCAGCCGAGCTACAATGGCAGCCTGTTCCAGCAGGGCACCGAACTCGAAGCCATCGCCCGGGGCAACCTGGAGATGTCGATCACCTCGCCGCAGGAGCTCGCCACGATCTTCCCCGAGTTCTCCATCTTCACCGCAGGCTATCTGCACCGTGACGCGCAGCACCAGATCGACGTGTTCAACGCCGACTTCATGGAGCCGCTCAAGCAGAAGGTCGAGGAAGAACTCGGCGTCAAGCTTCTCACGGTGATGTACCTCGGCCAGCGCCATGTGAACATCAAGGGTGACCGCAAGATCGAGACCCCCGAGGATCTCGACGGCATCCAGCTGCGCATGCCCAACACCGACGCCTGGCAGTTCCTCGGCAGCGCGCTCGGCGCCGATCCGGTCCCGCTGGCCTTCACGGAAGTCTACACCGCCCTGCAGACGGGCGCGGTCGACGGGCAGGACAACCCGCTGCCGACCGTGCGCGACGCCAAGTTCTACGAGGTGACCGACCAGATCGTGCTCACCAGCCACCTTGTGGACCTGAACTACCTCGCCTTCTCCAAGGAGGTCTGGGACGGCCTGACGCCGGAGCAGCAGCAGACGGTTCAGGAAGCGGCCGACGCCGCCGCCGATCTCGGGCGCGAGCGCCAGCTCGAACTCGAATCCGAGCTCGTGAGCTTCATGAAGGACGAGGGTCTCGACGTCTACGAGCCCGATCTGGAAGCCTTCCGCACGCGTGTCCAGGAGGAGTATCTGAACTCCAAGTTTGCCGAGGACTGGCCTGAAGGCATGCTCGAGCAGATCAACGCGCTCGACTAAAGAGGATCTCGAATGGCTTCCGTCATCCGGTTTCTCCGGGCACGGGCAGAAAATGTGGCGGTGGGCATGCTCACCGCCCTTTGCCTGACCTTCATGCTCCAGATCGTGGCCCGCTACGTCTTGCGGACCCCGCTGGGCTGGACGCTCGAGGCCTGCCTGACGCTGTGGCTCTGGCTGGTGTTCTGGGCCTGCGCGTTCTGCCTGCGTGACAGGGATCACATCCGGTTCGACGTGATCTATCTGGCGATGAACACCCGGATACGGAAGCTGTTCGCCCTCACCTCGGCCGTGGCCATCATCGCCGGAATCGCCGGCGCCCTGCCGGCCACGCTCGACTACATCACCTTCTACAAGATCAAGGACAGCGCGAACCTGGAGATCAGGCTCGACTACGTGTTCTCGGTCTACGGCATTTTCGCGGTGGCGGTGATCGCGGCCTATGCGGTGCACATCGTCCGGATCCTGCGGGGCACAGCGGACCTGGAGACCGAGTGACATGACCCTGGCGCTCACCGCCTGCCTGCTGACCCTCTTCCTGCTGGCAGCGATCGGCACGCCCATCGCGTATTCACTCATCCTGGGCGCGACGACCTATCTGTTCGTCAACGGCCAGGACCCCGCGCTCGCCGCCGAGCAAATGATCCAGGGGCTGTACAACAGCTTCGTGCTGCTCGCCGTGCCCCTGTTCATCGTCGCGGCCAACGTCATGAACGCCGGCACGATTTCGGAGCGCCTGCTGCAGTTCTGCGTGGCGCTCGTCGGCCGGTTCAAGGGCGGGCTCGGCCACGTCAACGTCGTCGCCTCGCTCATCTTCTCCGGCATGTCCGGCTCCGCCGTCGCCGACGCGGCGGGGATCGGCAAGATCATCGTCGAGATGATGATCAAGACCGGCCACTACACCCGCGGCTACGCCACGGCGATTACGGCGGCCTCGGCTACCATCGGCCCCATCATTCCGCCATCGATCCCGATGGTGCTCTATTCGCTCGTCTCGGGCACCTCCATCGGCTACCTCTTCCTCGCCGGCATCATCCCGGGCCTTCTGATGGGCGCCGTGCTGATGCTGATGAACACCATCATCGCCCACCGGCGCGGTTTCGGCACCGACGAGATCGTGCCGGTCAAGGAACTCCCGCGCCTCACCTTCCGCGCGTTCCCGGCCCTTCTGATGCCGGTCATCCTGCTTTACGGCATCTATGGCGGCATCACCACGCCGACCGAAGCCGCCGCCGTCGCTGCCTTCTACGCCCTCGTTCTCGCGGCATTCTTCTACCGCGCACTGAGCTGGAAGCGGCTCTATGAACTGCTGGCCGAAAGCATCCACTCCTCCGCTTCCGTGGGCCTTGTCATCGCCGGTGCGCTGATCTTCAACTACATCGTCGCCAACGAGAACATCCCCGGCCAGATGGCGGGCTCGCTCGCCGGGCTGAACATGGACCCGCTCCTGTTCCTGCTCATGGTCAACCTGATCTTCCTTGTGCTGGGCTGTTTTCTCGACGCCACCACGATGATCCTGGTGATCGCGCCACTGTTCATCCCTACCTGCGAACGGCTGGGGATCGATCTGGTGCACTTCGGCGTCGTGGTCATCATCAACATGATGATCGGCCTGATCACCCCGCCCTACGGCATCCTCCTGTTCGTGCTCAACGCCGTCACGGGCGTCCCCCTGTCGGAGATCATCCGCAACGTCGTCCCCTTCTTCATCATGCTGCTCGGGGCGCTGCTGGCGTTGATCCTGTTCCCGGACCTGGTGCTGTGGCTGCCGCGGGTGTTCGGGTACAACGGGTAGCCGCGGCCGCCAACGCGTGCTGCGTGCATCCGCCTTGGCATGAGGGGCTGGGATGAGGTTTCGGGATACGATTGCTTTGAACATCTGCTTTCCATTCTCCCTACGCTGTCATCCTCCCATCACTGTCACCCCGGCCCCCGAGCCGGGGTCCATTGGCATTTGCGGCACGGTGCTTTGGCAGTTGGTGCGCCATGAGCAAGCGGAAAGCGCGAATGGACCCCGGATCAGGTCCGGGGTGACAAGCTGCGGTGTGGCGCTGGTTTTGGACATGCATCATTGCCCGCACGAGAGTTCCTCCCTGACGGTTTGCCTTTAACTGAACGAACGGTGCGGGACGTGACCCACCTCGAACTATGGTCTTTGAGTGGTCGCGTTCTCGAACCGGAAAAGTGGTCCCCACTTTTCCTGAGAACGCTCGGCGAAGGCGCAGCCACGCCCCGCACGGCCGGCATTTTGGGCCTA
>CAZNHG010000009.1:0-26538 GCA_964572555.1 uncultured Devosiaceae bacterium
AGTTTTTAACTCTTCGCTCAGCATGGGCCTAGCGTAATAGAATCCCTGTCCGTACATGCAGCCCAGCGCGAGAAGCGCATCGCGCTGAGGGGCTGTCTCCACGCCCTCTGCAATCACGCGCGCGTTCAAGGCCCCCGCCAATACCTGCACCATCCGGACGATCTCATGGCTGTAACGATCGTCGGTGACGTGCTGCGTAAACCGCATATCCAACTTGATGGTATTGAATGGACACTGCTGCAGGTAGCTCAGCGAGGAATAGCCCGTCCCGAAATCGTCCATCGCCAGCCCGGCCCCGAGCTCCCTTATGGCGGCGAAGACGCGGTGCGTGGCTTCGGTATCGTGCATCATCACACCCTCGGTCACCTCGAGTTCGAGCCGGCTCGGCTCGATGCCCGTCTGCTCGAGCACGTACACGAGATGATTGACCAGCCGTGAATCCTTGAGCTGCAGGGGAGAGAGATTGACCGCGATGCTCATGTGCTCCGGCCATTCGGCCGCATCGCGGCAGGCCGTTTCCAGTGCCCACTCGCCCAGCTCGGTGATCAGCCCGCTCTGCTCCGCCAGGGCGATGAACCGGTCCGGTGCGATCGGCCCTTCGGTTGGATGGGTCCAGCGCGCCAGGGCTTCGAACCCGACGAGCTTGTTATCGCCCGTACGCACCTGCGGTTGATACTCGAGGTGCAGCTCGTCATTGGCCAGCGCCTGTTCGAGTGCGTATTGCAGGCGCACGACGTCGTTACCCTCGGTGCGCATTTCCTCGCGGAACAGCCGGTAGGTCCGCCGGCCGTCGGACTTGGCGCGATAAAGAGCCAGTTCGGCCGCCTGCATCAGCTGCTCGGCCGTCTCGCCATCGGTCAGCACGCGCGCAACGCCCGTCGACATGCTCAACTTGCTCGAAATCTCATCGGGCAGGAGCGGCGCGGCCATCGCCTCGTGCACGGCCTCGCAGAACGCCTCTATCTGGGGCGTGCCGCCCGGCACTTCGATGATGAAGGCGAAATGGTCGCCCGACATGCTGAACACCTGATCGCGCGGCCCGAGAACGCCGCGCAAACGCTGGCCGATCTCGTCGAGCAACCGGTCGCCCGTGGCATGGCCGTACTCCTCGTTGGCGTTCTTGAAATTGTCAACATCGGCGAACGCGACGGCCATCTCGACCCCTTTCGCCCGGGCACGCTCCACGGCCTCCGGCAATGTTGCCTCGAACTTGCGCCGGTTGGGCAGCCGCGTCGTCGGATCGGCAAAGGCGAGAAAACTGGCGCGGCGCTCCGCCTTGAGCGCGGCCCGGCCCCAGTCGTAGAGCAGGATGACGCCCATGGCGCCGACCGCCAGAACCATAATCGCGGTCACGGTGGACGCAATCTGCACGCCGCGCTGCATGACCATTTCGAACCGGTGCCGCTCGATCTCGATGCTCGCCACACCCGTGATCGCGCCCCCGCTCTGAAGGGGCACCAGCACCGCCTCCATGGACCCGGCTGCCGTATCGCGGGATTCGAGAGGCCGCAGAACCGCCCCACCGCTCGTTCGCGCAGCGTCGAACGCCTGCCCGAGCGGGCCGGCGGTCACATCCGCGATGACGGGTTTGCCCCCCACGATCAGCGTACGCCCGTCCGGTGCGAACACGGTATACCCGGTGATCGCCCCGAAATGCTGCTGCGCCTGGAACCCCTCGGGCGCGAAGACGTCGACACCCGCTTCACCGGCCGGCGCATCGTCGAGCAAGAGCACGATCAGGGCGTCGAGCCCCTGCGGGTCCGCCGCCACGGCGGTGCCGGCCATATCGAAGTGCGCCTGCATCTGCGCGGTCCAGCTGCGCGCCAGCTCCTTGGCGTCCAGCACGGCGAGCTGGCGCACGATCGTGGCGCTGCCGAACATCGTCACCAGAACGATGACCAGCAGCAGCACCGCGACCCCCGTCAGCGCCTTGAAATGTTTCGAGCGTAGCATTGCTTCAACGAGCCCCGGTCGTCCTCCTAAAAACGGAGAATGAATATCAAGTATGATCATAACGTAAACGTTTGATCTGTAAGCGCTATTCTGAAGATACGTGGCGGCGCGGCGCGAATTTCAGTGATTTTCCGGTAGATTCCGGCACCATGGCCCGCCTCTTGTACCCGTAAGCATCGAAAAAATCGGCCCCGCGCCGGAATAATTCCCGTCTCTGCGTGTTGTTACCGTGTCGGCTGCGCCCGCTCGGGCGGGCCGGCGCCACCGATATTTTCAAGCAGGAGGAAATTCGTCATGAAATATACCGCACTCGTTCTGTCCGCTGCTACCGCCTTCGCCCTGACGGCAGGCGGCGCCTTCGCACAGCCCGCCGGCATGAGCTATTCCGAGGGCGTGCTCGTCGACGAGAACGGCATGACCCTTTACACCTTCGACAACGACGAACAGGGCATGTCGAACTGCTACGACGACTGTGCCGTCAACTGGCCGCCCCTCGAAGCTGCGGCGGATGCCGAGCCCGAGGGCGATTTCACGCTCGTCGAGCGCAAGGACGGCACGATGCAGTGGGCATATGACGGCATGCCGTTGTACCTTTGGGTCAACGATGCCGAGCCCGGCGACATGACTGGCGACGGTGTCGGTGGTGTCTGGCACGTGATCGCGGAGTAAACCTCGCCTTTGACCGAGTTTCTGGACGAGATCGCAACGCATATCCCCGCGCTCCGGCGGTATGCCCGCACGCTCACACGCAATGTCGATGTGGCCGACGATCTCGTCCAGGATTGCCTCGAGCGGGCCATCCGCAAGCGGGCGCTGTGGCGTCCGCACGGCTCGCTGAGGGCGTGGCTGTTCAGGATCCTGATCAATATCCACCGCAACGACCGCCGGCGGGCAGCGCGCGATGCCCAGCAGCCGCTCGAGACAAGCGCGATCGACCCCACATCACCGCCGTCCCAGCCGGACCGGCTCGCGCTGGCCGACGTTACCCGCGCCATCGACGCCCTGCCCGCGCAGCAGCGCGAGGCCCTGCTTCTGGTCGCTCTCGAGGGGCTGAGCTATGTCGAGGCCGCCCGCGCGCTAGGCATTCCCAATGGCACGCTGATGTCGCGACTTTCGCGCGCGCGGGCGAGCCTGCGCCAGACCACCGAAGCCACTGAAACACCGCATCTGAGGACCGTGAAATGACGCTGCGTATCGAAAACATCGGCGACACCGAACTGCTCGCCTATGTCGATGGGCAGCTCGACACCGGCGATATGATGGCGGTCGAGGAATACCTCCGGGCCCATCCCGAAGCCGCCGAAAAAGTCGCCGCATGGCGGCGGCAGACCGCAGCGATCAGGACGCTGTTCGACCCCGTGGCCAGCGAACCCGTGCCCGCACACCTCTCGCCCGGACACCTCGCCAACCACGTCCGCAAGGCACAGCGCCGGAACTGGCGGATGGCGGCCGCGGCTGTCGTCGTTCTCGCGCTGGGCGCGGGCGCCGGCTGGTATGTGCGCGGGCTCGAAACCCCCGGGCCGCAAACGGCCGGAACCCTGATCTCGGCAGCCGTGGGCGCTCACACCCTTTACACTGCGCAGACCGCCCATCCCGTCGAGGTCGGTGCCGAACGAGCCGCGCACCTGGCCGGATGGCTGTCCGCGAGCCTCGACAGGCGCCTTGTCGTGCCGGACCTGACGGAGACCGGTTACACCCTCCTCGGCGGACGGCTGTTGCCGGAGGACGGCAGCGCGGCGGCGCAGTTGATGTACACCTCCGCCAGCGATCGCCTGACCCTTTACCTCACACCCCGAACGAGCCAGCCCGGCGCCACCGAATTCGCGACCCGCGACGGAACCTCGGCACTCTATTGGGCGAACGACATGATCACCTGCACGATCGTGGGCGACCTTCCGCGCTCCGAGATGGAGGAGATCGCCAGCAAGGTTTTCGCGGCCCTGGACTGGCAGGACGAAAGCTACCGCCCGGGTTAGGCCTTGGCCCTGGACTGGCTCCTGCCCTGCCCCGAACGCTTCGACTGCCCCGATGCCTTGCCGGAAGATGCCTTCGCCGTCCCGCTCTTGCTCTTGCGCTCCGGCGCCGGCTTCCGCTCCGGGAATTCGAGCGAATAGATGTTGTGCGGCCCGACATTGTTGATGTCGCGCTCCCCGCACAACGCCATGGTGGTGTCAAGCTCCTTGCGCAGGATGTCGATGGCGCGCGTGACGCCCGCCTGCCCGCCGGCGCCGAGCCCGTAGAGGAACGGCCGCCCGATATAGGTGCCATGCGCCCCCAGCGCCCGCGCCTTCAGGATGTCCTGACCGTTGCGGATACCGCCGTCGAAATGAATCTCGATCTTCTCGCCGACCGCCTCGAAGATCTCGGGCAGCGCCCGGATGGAGGACGGTGCCCCGTCGAGCTGGCGCCCGCCGTGATTGGACACGATCAGCGCATCCGCGCCGGTATCGACCGCCGCCCTGGCGTCCTCGGCGTCGAGCACGCCCTTGATGATCAGCTTGCCGCCCCAGTAGTCCTTGATCCAGGCGACATCGTCCCAGCTCAGCCGGGGATCGAACTGCTCGTTGGTCCACGCCCCCAGCGCGCCGAGATCGGTGACGCCCTTGGCGTGCCCGACGATGTTGCGGAAGGTATGCCGGCGCGTACCCAGCATCTCCATGCACCACAAGGGCTTGGTCATCATCTGCCACAGATGGTGCGGGGTGAGCTTGGGGGGCGTCGACAGCCCGTTGCGCAGATCCTTGTGCCGCTGGGCGAGAAGCTGAAGGTCCATCGTCAGGACCAGCGCCGAACACCCCGCCTCGCGGGCGCGGTCGAGAAGGTTCTTCACGAAGTCATGGTCGCGCATGACATAGAGCTGGAACCAGAACGGCTTGCTGGTCACGCTTGCCACGTCCTCGATCGAACAGACCGACATCGTCGAGAGCGCGAACGGGATGCCGGCCTTCTCCGCCGCCTGGGCGGCCAGCATTTCACCGTCGGCATGCTGCATGCCCGCCATGCCCGTCGGCGCCAGCGCCATGGGCATGGAAACGTCTTCGCCGATCATCGTCGTCGCCAGCGTGCGCTCGCTCATATCCACCGCGACGCGCTGGCGCAGCAGGATATCGCCGAACCCCGTCTCGTTGGCGCGGTAGGTCTGCTCGGTCAGCGCCCCTGAATCGGCATAGTCGAAGAACATGCGCGGCACACGCCGCTCCGCCCGGCGTTTCAGATCGTCGATGGTCAGCGCTGAGGTCACGCCCATGAGCTTTTCGCCTCCTCCGGTAATCGCCACCGAGATAAAGCGGAAACGGGCAGCGGCGTAAAGTCCTTCCCGTCACGGGCCCCACAATCGCGCAACGATTTACAGCATGCGCCGGTGCCCGGCCCGTTTTTCCACCCCGGCGCCCTGCCGCGATCGACTCGGCTGTTGCATTCGGCTTTGTGCTGAATACCCTCGTGATTTGCATGACACTGCAAACCGCCGCCATCGATATACACGCCGACACGTTTCCCTCGGACAAGGACCTGAACGGGCTGCGGCGCGTCTCGTTGCACGATGCGCAGCCGGGGCGCTTCCAGCGATCCCTGCGTCATTGCCTGGTGCACGTCACCGCGCACAACGGCGACAAGCTGATCGGATTCGCAAAGGTCGCGACCGACGGCGGCATCTACGCCTTCCTGCTCGACGTTATCGTGCATCCCGACTTTCGCCGCGGGAAAATCGGCACCCGGCTCGTCAAACACGCCGTCGGGCAGGCGCGAGAGCGCGGCGCGCAGGAGCTCCATGTCGCCTACGATCCCGAATTCGCCGATTTCTTCACGCAATGCGGTTTCGGACGCATGGACGCCGGCATTCTCCGTCTGTGATACCTTGCACCGGCTGACGGATTCGGCTTTGCTCTGCACCAAATCGGAGGAGAACGACCAATGGCCGGCGCCATCGACATCTACGAGTACTACGAGCGCGAATTCGACAAGCTGATCGCATCCAACGCGCAGATCGAGACCATCTATGATAACTGCCGCTGGGCGGAGGGGCCGGTGTGGTTCGGAGATGCAGGGTGCGTCCTGTGGAGCGACATCCCCAACGACCGCATCCTGCGTTATGCTCCCGGCACCGGCGTGACCGAGTACCGCCGCCCCGCGGGCAACACCAATGGGCATACGCGCGACCGCATGGGCCGGCTTGTCTCCTGCTCGCACGGCAACCGCCGGCTGGAACGCACCGAGCCGGACGGCACGATCACCGTCATCGCCGACAGCTACAAGAACAAGCCTCTCAACTCCCCCAACGACGTCGTGGTGAAGTCCGACGGCACCATCTGGTTCTCCGACCCCGCCTACGGCATCGAGAGCGACTACGAGGGGAACAGGGCGGAACAGGAGCAGGACGGGTGCTACGTCTACTGCTATGATCCGGCCACCGACAAGCTGAAGGTCGCCGTCAGCGATTTCGAGCGTCCCAACGGCCTCGCCTTCTCGCCCGACGAGGAGCTCCTCTACATCGCCGACAGCGGCCTCACCCACGATCCCAAGGGTCCCCACCACATCCGCACCTTCCGCGTGGACGCCAAAAACAACCTCTCGGGCGGCGAGGTCTTCGCGGAAGTCGACCCCGGCCTGCCCGACGGCTTCCGCTGCGACACCGAGGGCAATGTCTGGACGAGCGCGGGCGACGGCGTTCACGTCTACACCCCCTCGGGCGTGCTTCTGGGCAAGATCTACACGCCCAAGACGCCCGCGAACCTGACCTTCGCCGGCCCGAAAAAGAACTGGCTCTTCATCACCGCCACCGACTCCCTGCACCTGTTGCACACCAAGTCGAACGGCGTGCAGTGGCCGTAGGGTAATGCACCCGGCTTTCCGGCCGGGGCTCTGAGCAGGCGCTGGCACCGGCGCCAAACTCTCGTGCTGCGACAGGCTCGGCATGAGGGTTCGGGAAGGGCGACCAGGGAGAAGTTTTGGGGTGCGGTCTTGGGATGCGGTTTCGCGATGCACCCGCCCCATCCTCTTCCGTCATCCCCGCTCCCGCTTTCCATGCCTTCCCTCCTCGCCATCACTGTCACCCCGGCCCCCGAGCCGGGGGTGCGGCACGGTGCTTTGGCAGTTGGCGCGGTATGAACGAGCGGTGAGTTCGGGAGAGGTCTTAGGAAACGCCTGCCCCACCATCCCCCATCTGTCATCCCCGCCTGAAGCGGGGATGACAGATGGGGGATGGGGATGGAGTTGGCGTTGCGGACTGCAACCGGTTCTGGACACATCCGAGTGACAAATGCGAGCGGAACCCACGCCCCCTTCTCACATCTGTGAGCATCGCCATTGGCGCGACGCTTGCCTGCTCATGACTCCAAAAACAAAAGGGCCCGCTCGAAAGCGGGCCCTTTTCAATCATGGCACGACGAAGCGCCTAGCCCTGGCGGGCCTTCATGCGCTTGTTGACCTTGTTGATGATGTAGGTACGGCCCCGGCGGCGCACCACCTTGTTGTTGCGGTGCCGCGACTTCAGCGCCTTGAGCGAATTGCGGATCTTCATCGGTCTGTCCTTGGGTCAAACAAAAAAGGCGCCGGGCGCCTGTTGAGTTGGCGCGGAACATAGGGCCAAGGCGGAGCGCTGTCAATCTGGGGTTTCGCTCGGCCCGAAGCCGGTTTCACTGGCCCCGCCGTGTCTGCCCTGCTCCCGGAGTTCAGGCTTGCCCTGCCGCAATCTCGCGCCAGCGGTGGCACGCGACCATGCGTCCGTCCGTCTCCTCCAGCTCCGGCCGCTCGGCGGCGCAGATGTCCTGAGCATAGGGGCAGCGGGTGCGGAAGGTGCAGCCCGAGGGCGGGTTGATGGGCGAGGGAATTTCCCCCTGCAGGCCCTCGATACTGCGCTGGCGCGCCTTGCGCGGATCGGGCAGCGGAACCGCCGTCAGCAGCGACTTGGTGTAGGGGTGGCGCGCGTCGCTGTAGAGCGTGTCCCCATCCGCCAGCTCGACGATCCGCCCCAGATACAGAACCATGATCCGGTCGCTGACATGGCGCACCACGCTGAGGTCGTGACTGATGAAGATCAGCGTCAGGCCGAACGTGTCCTTGAGCTCGGACAAAAGGTTCAGGATTTGCGCTTGGATCGACACGTCGAGCGCCGAGACCGGCTCGTCGCACACGATCAGCTTGGGCTCGGTGATCAGCGCCCGGGCGATGCCGATGCGCTGGGCCTGGCCGCCGGAGAACTCGTGCGGATAGCGGTTGATCATCTCGGGCAGCAGCCCCACCGCTTCCATCATGCGCACCACGCGCCCCCGACGGTCCGCCTTCGAGAGTTCGGGCATCAGCGTGCGCAGCGGATCCATGATGATCTCGCCCACCGTCATGCGCGGATTGAGCGAGGCCAGCGGGTCCTGGAAGATGATCTGCAGATCGCGCCGGTGGCGCCGCAGCTGCTCGGCCGGCAGATGGGCGAGGTCTTCGCCCAGCCACAGAACCTGCCCCTCGTCGGGCCGCATAAGCTGAAGGATGCACCGCCCGAGCGTGGACTTTCCGCACCCGCTTTCGCCCACGATCCCCAGGGTTTCGCCCCTTTGGACCGAGAAGGTGATGTCCTGTAGCGCGGTGAGCGTCTGCGGGCGGCCGAACAGGCCCGAGGAGACAGCGAAGGTCTTGGTCAGCCCGTCGACGGAGAAAAGGGTCTGAGCTTCGCTGGTCATGCGACGTCATCCTCCTTAAGCTTACCCTTGTAGAAACACGCCGACTGGCGTCCGCCCGGATCGCCGACCAGCGGCGGGCGGCTCTCCATGCATTCGGGCATGCGGAAGCGGCAGCGCGGGTTGAACGAACAGCCCGCGGGCAGGTGCTCGAGGCTGGGAGGAAGCCCCTCGATGGGATGCAGCCGCTGGGTCCGTTCGTCCGCGTGCGGCGTCGAGTGCAGCAGCCCCAGGGTGTAGGGGTGATGCGGATCGTAGAACAGATCGTCCCCCGGCCCCTTCTCCCCCGCGCGCCCGCCATACATCACCATCATCCGGTCGGCGAGCCCGGCGACCACACCGAGATCGTGGGTGATCAGCACCAGCGCCATGCCGAAATCGTCGGTGAGCGACTTGAACAGGTCCAGCATCTGGGCCTGCACCGTCACGTCGAGCGCGGTCGTCGGCTCGTCGGCGATCAGGATCTTGGGCTGGCACAACAGCGCCATGGCAATCATCACGCGCTGGCGCATGCCGCCCGAGAGCGCATGCGGAAACGCCTCGGCCCGCCGGGCGGGCTCGGGAATGCCCACCCGCTCGAGCATTTCGACGGCACGGCGCCCCGCGCTGCGCTGATCCATGCCCTGATGGCGCACCAGCACCTCGGCGAGCTGCTTTTTCACCTTCAGGCTCGGATTGAGCGAGGTCATGGGGTCCTGGAAGATCATGGCGATATCGCGCCCGCGATAGGTGTCGAGCTTGTCTGGGTCCATCCCCACGAGATTGACATCACCCAGCATCGCACTGCCAGAAATGCGGCCGTTGCGGGCGAGAAGCCCCATGATGGAGAGGAACGCCTGGCTCTTGCCCGAGCCGGATTCCCCTACCACAGCGAGCGTCTCGCCCTCGTGCAGCGAGAAGTTGAGGTCCCGCACCGCATGCACTTCGGTGTCGTGCAGCGCGAAGGTGACGTTGAGGTCGTCGACTTTGAGAACCGGGGCCATGTCAGCGATCCTTCGGGTCGAGCGCGTCGCGCAACCCGTCTCCGATGTAGGTCAGGCACAATAAGAGGGTGACCAGCACCACGGCGGGCGAGATCAGCAGCCATGGCATGACCTCGGCCACCGGCGCGCCGTCGGATATCAGCGTGCCCAGCGAGGTGAGCGGCTCCTGCACGCCCAGGCCGAGATACGACAGGAAGCTCTCGGTAATGATGATCTCGGGGATGGTCAGCGTCGCGTAGATGACCACCGGGCCCGTCAGGTTAGGTACGATGTGGCGGCGGATGACCGTGAAGGGACGCGAGCCGCCGGCGCGGGCCGCCTCGACGAACTCCTTCTCCTTGAGCGAAAGGGTCTGGCCGCGCACGATGCGGGCCATGGTCAGCCATTCGATGGCGCCGATGCCGATGAACAGCAGCACCGGCGAGCGCCCGAAGATCACCACCAGGATGATGACGAACAGGATGTAGGGCAGCGCATACATCACGTCGACGAAGCGCATCATGATCGAATCGATCCGCCCGCCGAAATAGCCAGCGATCGAGCCGAAGGCGACCCCGATCACCACCGAGACGAAGGTGGCCACCGCGGCCACGATCAGCGACATCTGCGTGCCCTGCAGCACGCGCGCGAGAAGGTCACGCCCGTTCTGGTCGGTGCCCAAGAAATGGCCGGCCGCGAAATCGGGCGGCTTGCGGATGGCGCTCCAGTCCACCTCGCCCACACCCCAGGGCACGAAGAACGGCCCGATGAAGGCGGTCAGAACGATCGCGCACAGCAGCACGATCGAGACGAGCGCCGCCCTGTTGGCGAACAAGCGCCTGAGCGCATCCTGGGTGAGCGAGCGGCCCCTGGGCGCATCCAGCCCCTCAAGCTTATCGGCGTAGTCCTTGAGGACCGTGTCCTTCTGCGTGATCCCGGCCATCAGCGGTACCTCACCTTGGGATCGAGCCAAGCGTAGATGAGATCGACGAGAAGGTTCATCACCAGGATCACCAGCACGTAGAGAATGGTCGTGCCCAGCACCAGGCCATAGTCGCGGTTGAGCGCGGCGTTGATGAAGTAGCGCCCGATGCCCGGCAGCCCGAAGATGTTCTCGACCACCAGCGATCCCGTCAGCAGGTATGACAACCCCGGCCCGAGATAGCTGACCACCGGGATGAGCGCCGGCTTGAGCGCGTGGCGCGAGAGCATGAGGCGCTCGCCGATGCCCTTGGACTTGGCCGTGCGGATGAAGTTGGTCCCCAGGACCTCGATCATCGAGCCGCGCATCAGCCGCCCCACGCGCGCCGCGTGCGGCCACGACAGGACGATGACGGGCAGGATGAGATGGGCGATGGACCAGTCGCGCCAGCCCCCCGCGGGCAGCCACCCCAGGTAGACCCCGAACAGCAACTGCAGCAGCGCGCCCATGAGGAAGTTGGGGATGATCAGCCCCAGCATCACCACCAGCACCAGGGCATAATCGGGAAACTTATTCTGGTTTACCGCCGCGATGGCGCCCGCGATGATGCCACCCAGGGTTCCCACCGTGAAGGCGATGAACCCCAGCATCATCGTGAAGGGCAGGCCGATGGACAGCAGCGCGCTGACGCTGAAGTCGTAGGACGTCATCGACGGCCCGAAATCGCCCCGCAGGACGCCACCGATATAGAGCAGGTATTGCATCCACAGCGGCTGATCGAGATTGTAGTAGGCGCGCACGTTTTCGAGCACGGCCGGCGGCAGCGGGCGCTCGCCGTCGAACGGACCGCCCGGCGCAAGGCGCAGAATGAAGAAGCAGACCGTGACGGCTATGAACGCGATCGGCAACGCCGCCAGAATGCGGCGTACGGCATATTGGAGCATTTTGACCCTGTCCCTTTGAATGGGGGCGCCGGCGTCCCTCGGCGCTGCCATCGGGCGGAGCGTCCCCGGAAAGAAGTGGACACCACTTTTCCGGTCCGGGAACGCGGCCTCATCCAAACCGGCCGGGGCGGCGCAACCAGGCGCCGCCCCAACCCGTTACGGGAGTTACTCTGACTCAGACAGGCTCAGCCAGCGGGTGCGATGGATGTCCTTGGCGTTGTCCTCGAACCCCTCGACCCGCGGGGAAACAACGTTTTTGGACACGTAGTAGTAGATCGGCAGGGCAGCGACCTCTTCCATCGCGATTTCCTCGGCCTGCCTGAGGACCTCGCCCCGCTCCTCCATGTCCTGGATGGTCGCGCTTTCGCGCAGCAGCGAGTCGAATTCCTCGTTGTTGTACCGGCCGTAGTTGTACTGGATGTCCGAACGCAGCAGCTCGAGCATGTTGATGGGATCGTTGTAGTCCATCAGCCAGCCGGCACGGCCGACACCGTCGAAGTCGTTGTTCTGCAGCGCGTCGTAGTGCACCGCGACCTCGGAGTTGAACAGCTCCACGTTGACGTGCAGCGGCTCCCACATCGCGGCGATCGCGACCGCGATCCGGCGATGGTTCTCGTTGGTGTTGTACTTGAGCTGCAGATCAAGGGGATTGTCAGCCGTGTAGCCTGCTTCCTCCATCATGCTGACGGCCTGGGAGACGCGCTCGCCATAGGGCAGCTCGGCCCAGTCCGGACGATACTCCTCGAAGTCGTAGTTCGCCGTGCCGGGAGGCACCCAGCCATAGGCCGGCAGCTCGCCCGTGCCCAGGATGTCCGGCCCGATCACCTCGCGGTTGACCGCCATGGACAGCGCCGTGCGCACGTTCTGGTCCTGCAACTCTTCCTTGTTGTGGTTGAGCACGTAGTAGTACAGCCCCAGGAACGGCGCGACGTGGGCCTGATCCGGATACTGGTCCTGCAGGAGCTGGTACTGGTCCGACGGGAAGTCGGTCAGGATATCGAACTCGCCGGCACGATAACGCTGGAACGCCGCCTGAATGTCATCCATCGCGTAGTAGTAGACTTCCTCGATGGAGACGTTCTCGGCATCGTAATAGGTCTCGTTCTTGACCGAGCGGATGTAGCTGTTGGGCACCCACTCCTCGATCTTGTAGGGACCGTTGGCCGCAATGTTCTCGGGCTGGATCCAGTCCTCGCCATACTCCTCCACCAGGTGCTTGGGCACCGGATAGGCAGTGTAGTGGGTCAGCGCGTCGAGGAAATAGGGCGCCGGATTCTCGAGGGTGAACTGGATGGTCTTGTCGTCGATCACCTCGACCCCGAGCTGATCCGGCTCCATCTCGCCGGTGTTCACCGCCTCGGCATTCTTGATCAGGTACTGCAAATAGGCATAGTCGGCCGCCATCTCGGGGTCGAGCAAGCGCTTAAAGGCGAACGCGAAGTCTTCCGCGGTGACCGGCTCACCATCGCTCCACACCGCGTCGTCGCGGATGGTGAAGGTGTAGGTCAGCCCGTCCTCGGAGACCTCGTAGGATTCCGCCTGGCCGGGGATCGGCTCGGCCCCGGCGTTCTCGGTCATCAGACCTTCGATATAGTCGCCGACGATGCGGTTCTCCCAATCGCCCGACACACGGTGCGGGTCGATGGAGGCTGGCTCGCCACCGTTGAATACGCGAAGCGTTTGAGCCTGGACAGTGCCGCTAAGCGCAAGGCTGAGGGCACCGGCCACGGCTGCCGCTTTGAGGGCCGGTAGGAATTTCATTTTTGTCCCATCTCCTCTGACTGACAAATTCGGGTCGGGGCGCTGGAGATTTGCGCCCGATCTTCTTGGTTTTGGGACCGGCAGGGTTTGACCTCCCGGTCAAGAAATTTGACCCTAACGTCAGCCTTAACGCTTTGGCAAGCGCCTTTCCCCTTACGTCCGCTCGACCAACGCGGTTACCCCCATCCCGCCGGCGGTACACACCGAAATCAGGGCGCGCTGCTTCTGCTCGGTACCCAGCAGCTTGGCCGTCACGCCGAGAATCCGCGCCCCCGTCGCGGCGAAGGGGTGGCCGTAGGCGATGCTCGATCCCTTCAAGTTGATCTTCTTCGGATCGATCTTGCCCAGCACACGATCTCGCCCCAGAACCGAGCGGCAGTACTTGCGGTCGGAAAAGGCCCTCAGCGTCGAAAGCACCTGCGCGGCGAACGCCTCGTGGAACTCGAAAAGGTCGATGTCTGCGAAGGTCAGACCCGCCCGCTCGAGCATCTGCGAGATCGCGATCGTGGGCGCCATCAGCAGCCCGTCACCGCCCGCGAAGTCGTTGGCCGCGACCTGCCCCATCGTCAGATAGCCCAGGATCGGCAGGCCGCGTTCGGCCGCCCACTGCTCGCTCGCCAGCAGCACCGATGCCGCACCGTCGGTCAGCGGCGTCGAATTGGCTGCCGTCAAGGAGCCGTGCCCCGACTTGCGGTCGAAGGACGGCTTCATCTCGGCCATTTTCTCAAGGCTCGTATCGGGCCGGATATTGTTGTCCTTCACGATCCCGGCGCATGGCACGACGAGATCGTCGTGAAAGCCTTCCTCGTAGGCCTTCGCAGCGTTGAGGTGGCTTTCGAGCGCCAGCTTGTCCTGGTCCTTGCGGGCAATGCCCCACTCGCGCGCCATCAGCTCGCAGTGCTGGCCCATGGAAAGGCCCGTGCGCGGCTCGTTGACATTGGGCGCCTGCGGTTTCAGCTCGCCAAGGCTCATCCCCTTGAACACGCCCATCCGCTCGCCCAGGCTGCGCGCCCGGCCGAGCGAGGCCAGGCGGTGCGCGAACCGGCGCCCGAACACGACCGGCGCGTCCGAGATGGAATCCACGCCTGCTGCAATACCGCTGTCGATCTCGCCGGTGGCGATCTTGTTCGCCAGCGTCAGCGCCGCCTGCAGCGAGGTCCCGCAGGCGATCTGCATGGTCGTCCCCGGCGTCAGCGGCGACAGACCGGCATCGAGCGCGGCCTCGCGCGCCAGGTTGAAGTCCTTGGTGTGGTTGATGACGGCACCGGCCATTACCTCCCCTACGCGCTCGCCGTCGAGCCCGTACTTGCCGGTGAGCCCGGACAGCGCCGTGGACAGCATGGAAAGGTTCGTCTCGTCCCGGTAGCCGGTATAGGCGCGGCAGAACGGGATGCGGGCACTGCCGACGATGGCGACCCTGCGCAATTCACTGGCCATCTCGATAAACTCCCTTATGCCTTGCCGTCCGCACGGGCCTTGACCGGCCCGCCCAGGAACGGGGCGAACCCCGTGCCCAGGATCACGCCGATATCCGCGAGATCGGCATTCGCCACGATCCCCTCCTCGACGCATTTCCCGCACTCGTCGACCAGCGGCTTGACGAGTTCACGCCCCAGCGCCGCCGGATCGCTGTGCGTCGGGGCCGTGGCCTTTTGCGCCCTGCCCTTCTCCCAGACATAGAACCCCTGCCCCGACTTGCGCCCCAGCTTGCCCTCGGCGAGCAGGGTGGCGAAGCGCGAGTCCTCCGGCACGGGATGGCCCAGCTCCTCGGCCACGGACTTGCCGACGTCGAGCCCGACCGTGTCGAGCAACTCGATCGGCCCCATGGGCATGCCGAAGGCGACGGCGGCGGAATCGATGAGTTCCTTGCTCTGCCCGTTCTCGACGCGATCGACAGCGGCGAGGATGTAGGGCATGAGCACACGATTGACGAGAAAGCCCGTCTGGCTCTTGACCACCACCGGCGACTTGGAAATGGCGAGCGCGAAACTCGCCCCCGTCGCCACCGCCGTCTCGCTGGCGTGCCTGGACTGGATCACCTCGACCAGCGGCAGCTGCGCGACCGGGTTGAAGAAGTGCAGCCCGATCAGGCGCGAGGGGTCCGTGAGCCCGTCCGCGATCTTCTCCAGCGGAATGGACGAAGTATTGGTCGCCATGATGGCGCCGGGCTTCATGCGCGCCTCGGCATCGGCGAAGATCTGCTGCTTGACCTCGAGCTTCTCGACCACCGCCTCGATCACCACGTCGGCGCGTGGCACGGCCTTGCCCTCGATATCCGGCTCGAGCCGCGCCATGGCGGCGTCCACGGCCTGCCTGGTCTTGAGGCGCTTCCGAAACAGCTTCTTCGCGCGGTCGAGCGCGGGCTGGATACGCTCCATGTCGAGGTCCTGCAGCGTGACCGCCATGCCGCGATAGGCGCACCAGGCGGCGATGTCGCCGCCCATCACGCCGCCGCCCACGACGTGCACGCGCGCGAATGCCGGCTTGTTCTTGCCGCTCAGCCCCTGCTTTTTCAGACCCTCGGTGAGAAAGAACACGCGCCGCAGATTGGTCGAGGTCTCGCCCGCGAGCAGCGGCGCGAATGCCGGGATCTCGCCCCGGCTCATCGCCCGCCAGTCGTCGCCCTTGCGCTCGAACAGATCGATCAGCGCACCGGGCGCGGGGTAATGCTCGGGCCGCGCCTTCTTGGCCGCCTCGGCGCGCATCTTCTTGGCGGTCATGCCGCGGACCGGCCCCATGGCGGGCAGGCGTCTGATGAACCCGGCGGGGTGCGAGGCCTTGTTCTCGAGAACGGCGCGCCGCCCCTCCCAGCGCAGCAGGTCGCGATGGCGCACCAGCTTGTCGACGAGATTGGCGCCGCGCGCCGGCCCCGCCCGCAGATACTTGCCCGTCAGCATCAGCTGCATGGCCGGGACCGGCCCGGCCTGGCGGATCGAGCGCCCCGTGCCGCCGAAGCCGGGAAAGATGCCCAGCTTGATCTCGGGAAAGCCGATGCGCGTCGCGCCGTCATTGACCGCGATCCGGTAGTGGCAGGCGAGCGCCAGCTCCAGCCCGCCCCCGAGACAGAACCCGTGAATGCCCGCGACGATGGGCGCCTTGAGGTTCTCGATGCGCTCATAGACCTCATGCGCCTGCTCGAGCGCCTTGGTCAGCGTGTCGGGCTCGGCGAGATCGTCGAACTCGGAGACGTCCGCCCCCGCGATAAAGCCGCTCTCCTTGCCCGACAGGATGACGACACCGGCGAGCTCGTCGGCGGCGATCAGCTCCTCGAAGCGCTCGACGAGCTGCTTGAGCTCCCTCAGGGCCTCCTGGCCGAGCGTGTTGACCCGCGCCGCGGGCGTGTCGATGGTCAGCCAGCCGATATTCTCGAAATCGATGTGGAACGACCAGTGCCTGGTCTTCGGCGTGGTGAGTGTACGGGGCTGGGCTTTGGCCACGGTCCCTACCTCCGGTTAGTGATGACAAAGCCGTGCGGGAGAGAGCCAAGCACACCCGTCACGGCATCGTGGTGTCCGATTTGCCACACGCCGGCCCGCACATTGCACCTATCCGGGCCGGCATGGCGCGGCCTATTCGGCCGCATCAGGTTTCTTAGCAGGTTTTGCCGCCGCCGTCTTTTTGGACGCGGACCGGGATCGCGACCGCGAACGGGAGGCCGCGGACTTGGACGCTGCCTTGCCATGCGTCTTCGCGGACGTTGCGGGGGCGGCCGCCGCCGCGTCGCCGGTCTGGTATCCCAGTTCGGCTGGGTCGAAGTCGTCCACCGCGATCACCCGGTTCATCGCCTCGTCGGCGGCGCGCAGGGTTTCGGCTTCCTCGGCGGTCAGAACACCCGCATCGACGGCATCGGCAATCGCATCGCGGTCGAGCCGGCGCTCAATGACGCCCTTCCTGAGCGCCGTGCGGAACTTGTGCTCGATCTCCTCGGCGGCGATGACCTTGACGAGCGCATCCTCGAGCATGCCCGTGCGGTCATGGGCGTCCGTGGTAACATAGAGCCCCGCCGTCAGCCGGTCGCGCTGCTCGGAGGGTTCGAGCACATTGCGCGCCAGCCGGTAGTTCTCCCTGTCGCTCGAGCACGCCGCGTGCGCACCGAACGGGAAGACGAGCACCCGCATGGACCAGGCGACGAACCTATTGGGGAAGTTGTCGAACATCGCCTTCAGGTTGGTCTCGATGGACGCGATGCAGTCGCGCGCGATGGCATCGACGATGGGGGCGTCCTCCGCGATCCGCCCCTCATCCTCGTAACGCTTGAGCGTCGCCGAAAGCAGGTAGAGATCCGACAGCACGTCCGCCATGCGCCCCGACAGCCGCTGCTTGCGCTTCAGTTCCCCGCCCAGGAACACCACGGTCCAGTCCGCGACCAGCGCGAAGCCCTGGGCGTATCGGTAGAGCTGCCGGTACCAGCCGGCCATGCGGTGATCGACCGGCGCCGGAGCGAAATTGCCCATGGTGACGGCGTGCCAGAACGCGCCGGTCTTGTTACCCGCCATGAACTTCATGTGTCCGCAGAACGCGGCATCGAACGCGTCGAGCCCCGCCCTGGGATCGCTCGCCTGCGCCGCCTGGATTTCCTTGTAGAGATAGGGATGCGCCCTGAGCGCCCCTTGCGCGAAGGTGATCAGCGAGCGTGTCAGGATATTCGCACCCTCCACCGTGACGGCGACGGGAACGTTGGAATAGCCCGAGAACAGGTAGTTCGAGGGCCCGTCCTGCACCGCCCGGCCGCCGTGAATGTCCATGGCGTCGTTGTAGCGGTCGCGCATGGCGTCGGTGGTGCGGTACTTCAGCAGCCCCGAGATCACCGAGGGCTTCTGCCCCTCGTCGACCATGGAGGCGGTGAGCCCGCGCGCCGCCTCGAACATGTAGGCGGATTTCACCAGCCGCGCCAGCGGCTCGGCCACGCCCTCCATCTTCCCGATGGGAATGCCGAACTGGCTGCGGATGCGCGCATAGGCGGAGGTGGTGCGCAGGGCGAACTTGATCGATACCGTGCCGATGGCCGGCAGCGAGATGGCCCGACCCGTCGACAGGCACTCCATGAGCATGCGCCAGCCCTGGCCGGCATACTCCGGCCCGCCGATGAGAAAATCGAGCGGCACGAACACATCGTGCCCCCTGGTCGGCCCGTTCATGAAGGCGGCGCGCGCCGGATAGTGCCGGCGGCCCACCTCGACGCCCGGAAAGTCGGTGGGCACCAGCGCCAGCGTGATGCCGATATCCGTGCCCTTGCCCAGATGGTTCTCCGGATCGTGCAGGTGGAAGGCGAGCCCCAGCAGCGAGGCGACGGGCGCCAGCGTGATGTAGCGCTTGTCCCAGTTGAGCCTGACACCGAGCACGTCCTTGCCCTTGTAGGTGCCATAGGTCACCACGCCCACGTCGCGCATGCTCGCCGCGTCCGAGCCGGCGTGCGGCCCCGTCAGCGCGAAGCACGGCACCTCGCGCCCCTCGGCAAGCGGCTTGAGATACTTCTTTTTCTGATCGCCGGTACCGTATTTCTCCAGCAGCTCGCCGGGCCCCAGCGAGTTGGGCACCATCACCGTGATCCCGGCGGGCACCGAACGGCTGGCTATCTTGGAGACGACCATGGACTGTGCCTGCGCCGAAAACCCGAGCCCCCCGTGCTCCTTGGAGATGAGCATGCCGAAGAACTTGTGTTTCTTGAGATAGTCCCAGACCTGCGGCGGAAGATCGGCACGGTTGTGGCGCGTGTCCCAGTCGTCGATCATCGTGCACACTTCCTCGGCCGGGCCGTCGAGAAAGGCCTGCTCCTCTTCCGTCAGCGTGGGCTTTTTCACGCCGAGCAGATGATCCCATTGCGGCCGGCCCGAGAACAGGTCCGCATCCCAGCCGGTGGTGCCGGCGTCGAGCGCCTCCTGTTCGGTCTTGCTCACGCGCGGCAGGATGGACTTGACCATCCTGTAGGCCGGGCCTGTGATCGCCGCCTTGCGCACCGCGGGCAGGCAGAACAGCCCCAGAACGATGCCGGGGACGAACGCCCACGCCCAGTTGCCGGCCCCCAGGCCGAGCCGCCACGCGATACCGAGAACCAGCACCGCCACGGCCCAGTGCCACAGCGGCGACAGCCGCAGGGCGAGCACGAACACGACAACGAGCGTGAGGAGAATGAGGGCGAGGAACATGGCGGTGGCCTCCCGGTTTTTCCTGGCCGGACCGAGGCCTTTCCCCGGCCCGCGTGACGCCTTTGCAAGCGAGCATACAGGTACGAACGTTTACGTCAACATAATGCCCATTAAGACAATTTATGGCCGCAACGCGCTTGGCGCATTTGGCGCCGCTTCCCATATAGATGGGCATGAAGAGCCAGGCACACAAACGCAGTGTGCTGCAAGTCAACAACCATGGGGCGCTTGTTTGACGCTTACGTAAATTAGTGAAATCATCGCCCGAGGACGCGCAAAGCGAGGGGAGGATAACGTGGCCAAATCGGCGACGGAAAAGAAAACCGGAACGGCAAGAAAATCCGCTGGCGCGACGAAATCGAAATCGGCGTCCGCTTCCGCCGCGAAAAGCGGCACCACCACGCCCCCCAACCGTAGGAAAGCGGGAACGAAGGGCGCCGCTCCCGTCCGTCCCTGGATCGATCACTACCCCGAGGGCATTTCCTGGGACACCCCGATCGATGACACGACGCCGGTGCACGAGAAGGTGCTCGCCGCCTGCGACACGCACGCCGACCGCACCGCGCTCGACTTCTTCGGCGCCACGACGAGCTTCGCCGACATGGGCCGCGACATCCGCGCCTTCGCCGGCGCCCTGCAATCGGAATTCGGGCTCAAGAAGGGTGACCG
Source organism: uncultured Devosiaceae bacterium (assembly GCA_964572555.1). Lineage (GTDB taxonomy): Bacteria > Pseudomonadota > Alphaproteobacteria > Rhizobiales > Devosiaceae > CAZNHG01. The sequence goes on from CAZNHG010000009.1 coordinate 20,026, forward strand.
CGTCGCGCTGCTGCTGCCCAACACCCCGTTCTACGCCATCGCCTATTACGGCGTGCTGCTCGCCGGCGGCACGGTCGTCAACTGCAACCCGCTCTATACGGTCAACGAGATCGCGCACATCACGGAAAACGCCAGCGCCGACCTGATGGTCACGCTCGACCTCAAGCAGGTGTTCGAAAAGGCCGAGCGCCTGTGCGCCGACGACAAGGTGAACCAGCTCATTGTCGCGCACTTTCCCGACGCACTGCCCGGGGTCAAGAAGGTGCTCTATTCGCTCGTGAAACGCGGCGACCTGAGCGACTGGAAAACGAGCGCGATTGCCGACAAGTGCACGGCCTTCGCCGGCCTGGTCGCCATGCGGCACGAACCTAAACCCGTCAAGATCAATGCGAAGAAGGATGTGGCGGTCCAGCAATACACCGGCGGCACGACGGGCGAGCCCAAGGGCGCCATGCTCAGCCACGCCAACATCGCGGCCAATGTTAGCCAGATCGAGGCCTGGGGATGTGGCCTGTTCGAGCCGCCCTCCCAGATCGTCGCGGTCCTGCCCTTCTTCCATATCTTCGCGATGACCGTGTGCCTCAACGTGCCGCTTTCCGGCGGGGCGTCGGTGGTCATGCTGCCGCGCTTCCAGCTCAAGGACCTGCTCAAGCTCCTCACGCGCACCAGTGCCAACGTACTTCCCGCAGTGCCCACGCTCATCCACGCCGTCGCCAGCAGCGAGAACACACAGCCCAGGCAGCTCGCCAGCCTTGAGGTGCTCATCTCGGGCGGCGCGCCGCTGCCGGGCGAAACGCGCGAGAAGTTCTCCCGGCTGTCGGATGCGCTTCTGGCGGAAGGATACGGGCTGACTGAATGCGCGCCGGTCGTGTGCTGCGCGGCCCTGCGCGTGCCCTCCAAGCCCATGTCGATCGGCCTGCCGGTTCCGGGCACCGATATCCGCTTCGCCGACGTCGACAATCCCGATACGCCCGTTCCCCAGGGCGAACGCGGCGAGTTGCAGGTCAAAGGGCCGCAGGTCATGCTCGGCTATTACAACGACAAGCAGAGCACGGTCGACTCGTTCGTCGAGGGGTGGTTCCGCACCGGCGACGTAGGCTATATGGACGACGAGGGTTATGTGTTCCTTGTCGACAGGATCAAGGACCTGATCATCGCCTCGGGCTTCAATGTCTATCCGCGTACCATCGAGGAAGCCCTGTACGAGCACGAGGACGTGGACGAATGCAACGTGATAGGCGTCGACGATGACTACCGCGGCGAAGCTCCGGTCGCCTTCGTCAAGCTGAGGAATGGCGCCACCACCACCGCCGAAGACCTCGAGACCTTCCTCGCCCAGCATGTTTCCAAGATAGAGATCCCGCGCGAGATCATCTTCAGGAAAGAGTTGCCCAAGACCCTGGTCGGCAAGCTCTCCAAGAATGACCTGCGCGCCGAATACGCAAAGATGAAAGAGACAGAGCAGTGAACAAGTCTGAAACCGAGGGTCGCGACCTCTACGCCATAGCCGATCTCGCCAAGGAATTCGGCATCTCGACACGCGCCATCCGCTTCTACGAATCGAAGGGCCTGCTCACCCCCGAACGCGTGGGCGGCACGCGCGTGTTCCGCCGGCGCGACCGCGCCCGCCTGATCCTCATCCTGCGCGGCAAGCGCCTCGGTTTCAGCCTCAAGGACATCAACGAGTACCTGTCGCTCTACTACGCCGACCGGACGCACTCGGCCCAGACCCGCAAGCTGATCGAACTCGTCGACCAGCGCATGGACCTGCTCACCCGGCAGATGGACGACATCAGGACTACGCTCGAGGAGCTCACTGAAATCCGCAAGCTCGCCACCGAGCAGCTGGCCGGTAACGGAGAAGCGAAGGAGTAAAGGGGGCCGGCGGAGCGAAACGTCAGGCCGGCGCCGCCCCCCGCTTCGCGGCCAGCCTTTGCCGGATGCTCTCCACGTCGGCGCGCGGCGTCGCGGCGAACAGGGTCTTGGTGTAGTCGTGCTGCGGGTCGGCGAAGACGGCATCGCGGCTGCCGTGTTCGACCACCTCGCCGAAATACATCACCATCACCTCGTCGGCGATGTACTTCACAACGCTCAAATCGTGGCTGACGAACACGTAGGTCAACCCGAACTCGTCCTGCAAATCCGCCAGAAGGTTGAGGATCTGCGCCTGCACCGAGAGGTCGAGCGCGGAAACCGGCTCGTCGAGCACCAGCAATGCCGGGTTGAGCATCAGCGCGCGCGCAATCGCGATGCGCTGGCGCTGGCCGCCCGAGAACATATGCGGATAGCGGCTGTAGTGCTCGGGCGCCATACCGACCTTTTGCAGCATCTCCATGGCCCGTTCGCGCCGTTCGGCCGGCGGCTGATCGGTGTTGAGCTTGAGCGGCTCGGTCAGAACGTCCCCGATCTTCTGGCGCGGATTGAGCGAACCATAGGGGTTCTGGAAAACGATCTGCACCGCCCGGCGCATTTCCGGGGTGATGGGCGTGTGCGCGATGTCGATCTTCTGGCCCGCAACGTAGAGCTCGCCCGAGGTCTGCGGATCGATCATGGTAATGATGCGCGCCAGCGTTGACTTGCCGCACCCGCTTTCTCCCACGATGGCGAGGGTCCGCCCCTCCTCGAGCGAAAAGCTCACACCCTTGAGCGCCTGCAGATCGCGGGCGCGGGAGAACAGCGTTCCGCCCGTGTGATAGGTACGCGTGATGTCGCGCGCTTCGAGAACCCGGGTCATGGCCGCGGTCCTTCCTCGACATACGCGCCAACCACCGGCAGGCGGTCGCCCGTCGCGTTCTCCGGCAGGGCCGAGAGCAGCGCCTTGGTATAACCGCTCCGCGGGGCCTCGAACAGCGTCAGCACGTCGGCCTCTTCCATCTTGCGCCCCTGGTACTGGACGACGACGCGGTCGGCGGTCTCCGCGACCACGCCCATGTCGTGGGTGATCATGATCAGCCCCATGCCCGTATCGGCCTGCAGGGTCATCAGTAGGTCGAGAATCTGCTTCTGAATGGTCACGTCAAGCGCTGTCGTCGGCTCGTCCGCGATCAGCAGCTTGGGCGAGCAGGCGATGGCGATGGCGATCATCACGCGCTGGCACTGCCCCCCTGACATCTGATGCGGGAAGGCGCCGAGCCGGTCCTCGGCATCCGGAATGCCCACCGCGTGCAACAGCTCGATGGCCCTGGCGCGCCGCGCGCCCCGGTCGAGCCCCATGTGCTCGCTCAAGACTTCCTCGATCTGCATGCCCACCGTGAAGCAGGGGTTGAGGCTCGCCACCGGCTCCTGAAAGATCATCGAGATGTCCTTGCCGATGATCCGGCGCCGCTCGCGCGGCTCGAGACGGGAGATGTCGCGGCCCTCGAACACCATGCGGTCGGCTGTGACCGTCGCGGTGTCGGGCAACAGCCCCATCACCGCCAGCATGGCCACGGACTTGCCCGACCCGCTCTCCCCGACGATGGCGAGAACCTCTCCGGCATCGACGCTGTACGAGACCCCGTCGAGGGCCGTGAACACCCCCGCCGAGGTGTCGAAGGCCACCGTGAGATTGTCGATTTCGAGAAGCGCCATTTCGTCAGCTCCTCTTGAGTTTCGGATCGAGCGCGTCACGCAGCCCGTCGCCAATGAGGTTGATGGCCAGAACCGTGATCAGGATGGCGAGCCCGGGGAAGGTCACCACCCACCAGGCACTGAGGATGAACTCGCGTGCCTCGGCCAGCATCGTTCCCCATTCCGGCGTGGGCGGCTGTGCGCCCATCCCGAGGAACCCCAGCGCCGCCGCCTCGAGAATGGCGTTGGAGAACGACAGCGTCGCCTGCACGATCAGCGGCGCCAGGCAGTTGGGCAGGATGGTCACGAACATCAGCCGCAGGTGTCCCGCTCCCGCGACGCGCGCGGAGGTGACGTATTCGCGGCTCTTCTCCGCCATCACCGCGGCGCGCGTGAGGCGCGCGAAGTGCGGCTGGAGAACCAGGGCGATGGCGATCATGGCGTTGAACAGGCCCGGCCCGAGAATGGCGACGAGCACCAGCGCCAGCAGCAGCGGGGGAAAGGCCAGGATGATGTCCATCACCCGCATGATCGCGATATCCACCCAGCCACGGAAATAGCCCGCGATCAACCCGATACCGATGCCGATAACCAGCGCCGTGCTGACCACGACAAGACCGATCACCAGCGAATAGCGCGACCCGTGAATGAGCCGGGAAAGGATATCGCGCCCCACCGCGTCGGTGCCGAGAATGAAGTTGGCTGTTCCCCCTTCCTGCCAGAACGGCGGGGTGAGAAGCGCGTCGCGGAACTGGTGATTGGGCCCGTGCGGCGCCAGGAGCGGCGCGAGGATGGCGACCAGCACCAGCGTGGCGAACACGCACAGCCCGATCACCGCGCCGCGGTTCTGCCGGAAATAGTGCCAGAACTCGGCCAGCATCTCCCGGCGCGTACCCGCGGCGATGGTGCTCGCGGCGGCCAGTTCGGTTTCGGTAACCTGTTCGTCAGCCATGCCCCGCCCCTATTGATGCCGGATGCGCGGATTGATCAGCCCGTAGAGCAGATCGACCACGAGGTTGATGAGCATGACCAGGCCCGCGATGAGCACGAGCCCCCCCTGCACGACCGGATAGTCGCGCCGCGAGATGGAATCGATCATCCACTTGCCGATTCCCGGCCAGGAGAAGATGGTTTCGGTCAGAATGGCGCCCGCCAGCAAAAGGCCCATCTGCAGCCCGATCGTGGTGATGACCGGGATCATGGCATTCCTGAGCGCATGCAGCCCGATCACCCGGCGGGGCGACAGGCCCTTGGCGCGGGCGGTGCGCACGTAGTCCTCGCCCAGCACCTCGAGCATGGCCGAGCGCGTCTGCCGCGCGATGACGGCGAGCGGGATCGTGCCCAGCACGACGCTGGGCAGGATGAGATGGGAAACGGCCGAGGCGAAGGCCCCGTCCTGGCCCGACAACAGGCTGTCGATCAGCATGAAGCCGGTCACCTGCGGGAAGAAGTACATCAGCGAGATGCGCCCCGAGACCGGCGTCCATTCGAGCGTTCCGGAGAACAGGATGATAAGCAGCAGCCCCCACCAGAAGATCGGCATCGAATAGCCGGTGAGCGCCGTGCCCATGGTGAGCTGGTCGAAGATCGAGCCCCGCCGCACCGCCGCGACGATGCCGGCGGGAATGCCGACGGCGATGGCGAAGAGCACCGCGCAGATCGTCAGTTCCGCGGTCGCGGGGAAAAGCGTCAGGAATTCCTGCAGGACCGGGCGCTTGGTCGAGATCGACACGCCGAAATCGCCCTGGAAGAGCCCGAGGACATAATCGAAATACTGCACCCAGATCGGCCGGTCATAGCCGAACTGATGCATGAGCTGCTGGTAGCGGTCGGGGTCCATGCCGCGCTCGCCGGCGAGCAGCAGCACCGGGTCTCCCGGCAGGACACGGACGAATGCGAAGGCGACGATCGTGATGCCGATGAAGGTCGGCACGATCATCAGGAGCTTGCTGACAAGGAAACGGAACATGGGGCTGTTAGCGAGCCGTAATCAATGGAAGAGGGGCAGCGCGCCTGGCGCTGTCCCTTTCCGGTTTGTGCTTATTCGGCGATATCGACGTCGTCGAAACGGTGATAGCCGAGCGGATCCATGTGGAAGCCTTCCACGTTCGTGGACATCGGCATGAACACCTTGGAGTGAGCGATCGTGGCCCACGGGGCTTCACGCTTGAACACTTCCTGGGCCTGGCGATAGAGCTCTGCACGCTCCTCGCGGTCCGAGATCACCTTGGCATCCTGGATGAGCGCCTCGAACTCCTCGTTGCACCACTGGGCACGGTTGGCGCCGCCCACGGCGTCACACCCCAGAAGCACGGCCAAGAAGTTGTCCGGATCGCCGTTGTCACCGGTCCAGCCCAGAAGCACTGCACCGTCGCGGTCCTCGGCGGTCGACCGGGCGAGATACTCGCCCCACTCGTAGGAGACGATCTCCACGTCCACGCCGACCTCGGCGAAGTCCGCCTGGATGATCTCGGCCATGCGCCGCGCATTCGGGTTGTAGGGCCGCTGGACCGGCATCGCCCAGACGTTCATCGACAGATCGGTCACGCCCTCTTCCTCGAGCATCTGCCGGGCAGCCTCGGGGTCATAGGGGTCGTCCTCGATGTCATCGTTGTACGACCACATGGTCGGCGGGATCGGGTTCTTGGCGATCTGACCCGAACCCTGGAACACGGCATCGAGAATGGCCTGCTTGTTGATGGCCATGTTCAGCGCCTTGCGCACCTTCGGGTTGTCGAACGGCTCCATCTTCGTGTTGTAGGCGAGGTACCCGACGTTCAGGCCCTCCTTCTCCATCACGTTGAGGTCCTCGTTCTGCTTGAGCGCCTCGATATCGGCCGGGGCCGGATACGGCATGATCTGGCACTCGCCCGCCTCCAGCTTCTGCCGGCGCACGGCGGCATCCGGCGTGATGGCGAAGACGAGGTCGTCGATGGCCTGCTTGCCGTCCCAGTAGTCGGGATG